>DATHJR010000556.1:0-2854 GCA_035286525.1 Gemmatimonadaceae bacterium
CTGAGCTGGGGCGCCTCGCGAATGACCGCGACCATTGGCGCGTCAACGTGCAGGGCACGCGGGTCGTCATGCAGGCCGCGGTGGACGTCGAAGTCAGACGCATCGTGCATTGCGGTACCGCGCGCGTGCACGGCGACACGGGGCCGGACTCGGCAAACGAAGAATCCGCGTTCCGCCCCACCAACGCCTACGAGCGCACCAAGCTGCAGGGTGAGCGCATGGCATTGCTCTTCGTGCGCGAGTGCGGGCTCCCCGTCGTGGTCGCGCGGCCCACGTGGACCTATGGCGCGGACGATCGCCGCCTCCGCCGCATGACGGCCTCCGTGCGTCGCGGACACGTCGTGATTCCGGGCACACGCACGGCTCGCGTGCATCCCATCCACGTCGACGACCTCGTGCGCGGCCTGAAGCTACTCGCGGACTGTGATGCGGCGATTGGGGAGTCCTTCATCCTGGGCGGCCCGGAGCATCTCTCACTTGACGAGCTGATTACCGTGCTCGCGCGTGCCGCCGGCGTCACGCGTCCTCGGGTGCACATCCCCGAGCTCTCCACGCGCATGCTCGTGTGGGCCTCCACGCAATTCGGGAGAGTGGGCGACGCGATGCGTGGACGGCTCGAGTTCTTCACGAAGAGTCACGTGTTCGACATCGGAAAGGCGTCGCGCGTGCTCGGCTTCGCCCCACGCGTTGCCGTGTGCGAAGGCGTCGGGCGCGCGGTGCTGTGGGAGGAGCGCCTCGCGCTCGTCTCGCGTGGCAAGAGCGCTCCGCCTCGCCAAGCCTCAGAGGTCACGGCGCGTCCGTCGGGCGAGCTCCGTCGTCGCTACGGGTTGAGCAATGATGCCCTCGTCGTCGGCGCTGTTTCGCGCTTCTTCTCACCGTCTAGCACGCGCCATATGCTCGACGCGTTTCCGCGCGTGCGCGCCGCGGTGCCGTCGGCGCGACTGCTCATGGTGTGCGAAGGCGCTGCGCGCGGAGCACTGGAGTCCCAGGCGGAGCGCCTGGCCATCTCGCCCTTCGTCATCTTCGCGGGAATGCGAGACGACATCGCTGCGCATCTCCGCCTGTGCGACGTGGCCGTCGCGTCGTCGAGCGACGATGGGACCTCGCTCGCGGCGATGGAGGCGCGCGGCGCGGGCGTTCCCCTGATATCCCTGCGTGCCGGGGGACTCTTGTCGATCGTTCGCGACGACGACAGCGGCCTTCTTGTACCATTCGGCGATGTGGATGCGCTCGCTTCGGCCGTGATTCGGGTGCTGCGGAATGCCGCCTTTCGTGGCGAGCTCGCGGCGCGGATGGGCGTAGACAGGCTGGGCGGCGCGTTCGACCACTTCGCAGATCCGTCTCCCCGGGCGGCTAACGGCTGAGGCTTGCGAGAGGCGCGCACGCGTGCTTCTCTAGGATCGTCCCGCGCGTAGCATCTTCGCGCCAATCTGTACGCCCTCGGTCCCAATCGATGCGTTTTCAGCTCATTGCCGCCGCCCTCATCGCCGGCGCCGTCTCCCTTGACTCGCAGCAGCCGGCCGTTCCCGCGACGTCGGCTCCGGCGTCGCGCGGGAGCTTCGACTTCACGATCAAGGGCATCATGCGCGGCCACGACCTCGTCGGTCGAACGCCCTCGGATGTCCGCTGGTCGGCGGACAGTCGCTGGATCTACTTCTCGTGGAACCCGCCGGGCACCGATCCGCGCGAGCCGCTGCACCCGTACCGCGTCCGAGCACAAGCCGGTGCGGTGCCGGAGTCGTTGACCGTCGTTCAGATGGACAGTGCGGGTCCTCTCGCCGCGTCGGGTGATCTCTCCGCGGACAAGAGCATGCGTGCCGTCGAGTGGAACGACGACATCTACGTCCTCACTCTCCGCACGGGTGCGCTGCGACGGCTGACGAACACCATTGCCAAGGAAACCGACCCGCACTTCGACCGCGGATCGCATCACGTGTTCTTCGTGCGGGACAACAACGCATTCTCGTTCGATCTCGCGACCGGTGAGGAGAGGCAACTCACCGACATCCGCATCGGTCCCAAGCCAAAGGAAGACGGGAAGGCGGTTGGTCAGCGGGCCTTCCTGGAGGCGCAGCAGCGGGAGCTGCTCGGTGCCGTGCGCGATGAGGATCACATCGACTCACTGCGGAAGCGTCTCAAGGCGCAGCGCGATTCGCTCGGACCACCCACGCTATGGCTGCGCAAGGGCGAGATGGTGAGCACGATCTCCGTTTCGCCGGCGAGCAATGCGCTTCTGTTGGTGACGACGATTCCGGCGGGCGACAAACAGAAGGCCACCGACATCCCGCACTTCGTGTCGAAGAGCGGCTACACCGAGGAGCAGAAGTCGCGCGAGAAGGTTGGCGACGTGCAGGATGGCGGGCGCGTCGCATACATCCCGCTCGCACGCGGCGATCCGGTGTGGCTCGCGCTCATCCCCGGCGATACCACGAACGCGCCCGGGATGGCGCTCGTGAACGGCTGGAGCGACGATGGGGCCGCGGCGCTCGTGTTCGCCGTGAGCCCCGATTGGAAAACGCGCTACATCTACACCGTCGGAGCGAAGGGTGCGCTCTCGGCGCTGGACACGCTCCGCGACAGCGCGTGGGTGGATGGTCCCGCATTCGGCAGCGCGGGATGGCTCGGCGGGAAGCGCATCTGGTTCGTGTCCGAGGCCGACGGCTTCGCCCATCTCTACTCCATGACGGCAACCGGTGGCGACAAGCGGCAGCTCACCAGGGGTAAGTGGGAAGTGGTGGACGTCGCGCTCTCGCCCGATGAGCGCACATTCTACCTGCACACGAGCGAGGAGTCTCCGTTCGAGCAGCAGTTCTACCGCATGAGCGCCGCGGGCGGCGCGCGCACGCAAATCACG
>DATHJR010000557.1:0-5224 GCA_035286525.1 Gemmatimonadaceae bacterium
CCTGCACGGCGAAGTGCGCGATGCCTGCGTTGTCGGTGAGCTGGGCGGGCGTGATCGCGTTGCCGCGCAACGGATACTGGCGGAGCATCACGGTGAGCCTGGGCGCCGGGTTTCCGAACGGATCGGTGACGGCGACGGTGACATCGCGCGTGCCGCGCGCGCTCGCCCCGATGTCGAGCGTTTGCGGCGTGACCTTCACCAGCGCGGGCGTCGAGGGCACCGTCGTGAGCACGAAGTCGGTGACGCCGCGCATCTCGACACCATCGGCGTCATCGATTCTCAGCTTGTAGTTGCCGGCGGTCGAGCCGGCGGGAATCGAGAACGTCGCGCGCCCGTCGCGATCGGTATTCGCGTTGAGCTCCGCCTGCGCGCCGCCGGGGATCTCGCGCGAGCCGCGCAGCAGCAGTCGCACGCCGGACGCCGGCGTTGGCCCGCGGTGAATCGTGACGGTGTAGAGCGCGACGGTACCCGCGGTCGCACTGAGGCCGCGAGACGGAAGGTCGATCTCCATGGGGCGGATCGGCGCCGGTGTCGCGATCTCGGCGCGCGCAACCTTGTTCCCGTTCTCGGTACACGTCTTCATCGCGTTGAGCACGGCGGGGGTGGCGCCGAGCTCCTTGAGGTTCTGGTTGTCGCGCGTCGTTGGTGAGAAGGCGAGACAGGCGCGCCGGATGATCGCGGCGATCTCGGGCTTGCTATAGGTGGTGCCGCTGAGAAATCGAACGAGGTCTCCCTTGTGCAAGGGAGCCGCTTCCTGGGAGCGCGCCGCAGTGGCGGCGAGCGAGAAGCAGAGGGCGCCAGTGAGCGCTCTCGCGATGCGAGACATCATCGATTCCGCCGGTTGATGAGCGTGGTAAGAGCGCGCGCTGAGCTCTCGACGAGGGCGCGGCGCGCGCTGGGTTCAATAACTACTCCCTGACTTAACGCTAGTTCGACTCCGAGCGCAACGAAGGGACAGCTGAACGAGGGCAGGGCGTGTGCCATCGTGCGCCGTGGCGCGGTGTGATGGGGTGAGTCGGGATGTGAGTGCGACCGTGAACGCTGACATGAGCCTCAGCCGGGCGATGACGATGCGGCAGACAAGCGCTAACGATTTGATGAGACGCACACAAACGGAAAACAAACGGACACTAACGGATAACCGCGAATCCGAGTCATGTCCGTTCTCGTCCGTTCAATCCGTCTTGTCCGTCTCACAAACTGTTAGTGCTTGGCATACGTTGTCGGCTATTTGTCGCTTTAATGGCTGTATTGTGTACGAATCTAGCGCAATCATTCAAGTTGTTAAGCGACACCGTTTTTCCAGGCGAGCTCGAGTACGCCAGCCCACAGGCATTCCAACGCCGCCCCGGCGTGCCGCAACCGCCTCTGGACCCACGCTAACTCGCACCCACGGGCGTTGCGTTTTCCCCGGACATCTGTCGTTGGGTAGACCTCTTCACGCCGTGATTCCGCACTCGTGACCTTCCCATCCGCCGCCCCGCCGGCGAATTCGAATCATCAGCGCATTCCGAAGAACCTCGCGGAGTTCCTGGTCGAGTTCGCCGTCGCCTTCCAGAAACACGGAATCTACCCGCAGGGGCATCCACAGCTGTCTGCCACTGTGGATCGGTGCGTTCGGAAACTCGACAGCGTACTAAACGATACGGAGCCAGTCGCCTTCGCGGTCGCTCGCAACCAGATCGTCATCGGCAGCGTCGCCACCGATCCCGCCAACGCGCTCATGCGCGAGCTCGCACAGCGACTGCACCGCCTGCGCATCGGCTCCATCCACATTCTGCCCGGCGTGCGGCGCGACGAGTTAGCCGATTTCCTCTACGCCGCGTCGATCGAAAACGACGACAAGCCGCAGATCGCGATCGCCGCGCAGTCGATGCGCTGGCCGCACGTCCACGTCACCGCGCTCACCTACGACAGGCTCGAGCTGATGGGCGAGGAGAGCGGGCTCACCGACGAACAGAACCAGCGCGCCGGTGCGAAGCTCATCTGGATTGCCCTCGCCCGGGCCACGCTGACGCTGGGCGCTGACCCCGGAAGCGACGAGCTTCTCAATCCTCGCGTGCTCGCGAGCGCGCTCAATGAGAGGCGCGAGCCCGAATACGACCAGGCCGTCGTCGGCTTCCTCATGGAGCTCACTGAATCGCTCAAGGGACCGCAAAGCGAAGACTCGATCGCCGTCTCGGGGCAGCTGACGGAGCTCATCAAATCGTTGCAGCCCGCGGCACTCAGCCGGCTGCTCGAAATGGGTGGCGACGCAGAGAAGCGGAAGCGGCTCGTGAAGGACGCGTCGCAGCATCTTGCGGCGGACGCGATTCTCGCGCTGGTGCAGTCCGCGGCGAAGGCATCGAACCAGACGCTTTCCAGTTCGCTGCTCAGACTCCTCAGCAAGCTCGCGTTGCAGGCCGAAAAGGGCGGCGCACCGATGCGCGCGGGTGCATCCAACGAGATGCGCGAGCAAGTGGCGCAGCTCGTCGACAATTGGGACACCAGGCGGCTGAATCCGGAAGGGTATCAGGAGGCGCTCGACCGCATGGCGCATCAGCGCGGGATCGCGCTCATGCAGCAGCGCAAGCATCCCTGCGAGCCGAAGCGCCTCGTGGCGACGGCGCTCGAGACCGATACGCTCGGCGGACCCGTGTGGCTCGCGGTCAACCAGCTGATCATGAACGGCGGCATCGCCATGCTCCTCGATCTGCTCGATCGCGCGCCGGCCAACAACGCGACGGCCGACGCGCTCTGGCCGCTCGTGGCGACGCCCGACAATCTGCGCCACCTCCTGCGAGAGGAGCAGATCGATCCTGCGCTGCTCGAGCGCATCTCGTCGCGCATGGGCCTCGACGTCGTCGAGCTGCTGCTCGATGGGCTCGAGACCAGCGAAACGCGGACGATGCGCCGCAAGCTGCTCGATCTTCTCGCGCGCTTCGGCAACGACGCGGGGCCGATGATCGTGAAGCGGCTGCAAGACCCGGACATCCCGTGGTACGTGCAGCGCAATCTGCTCACGCTGCTGGTGCTCCTGCCCAAGGCGCCCGACGGCTTCTCGCCGCAGTCGTTCCTCACGCACACCGATGAGCGCGTGCGACGCGAGGCGCTCAAGCTCATGCTGCGCATGCCACAGCACCGGCAGACCACGATCATCGTCGCGCTCAGCGATCGCGACGATGGAATCGTGAAGACCGCGATGGCCGCCGCGCTCGACGACTGCCCGAAGGCCGCGCTCCCGCTGATCATGCGCAACGTCGAGCGCCGCTCAGTGCATCCTGAGATGCGCGCGCTCGGAATTCGCGTCGTCGGCGCGACGGCGGACCCCGAGACGCTCGAGTGGCTGCTCGGCTACGCGGCGAAGCGGACCAAGCTCCTCGGTCGCATGAAGCTGTTGCCGAAGTCGATGGAGATGCTCGCGGCGCTTGCGGGACTCGCCCACGGTTGGGGATGGGGTGCGGACATCGATCCGCGCGTGAAGGATGTGCTCGAGAGCGCGAAGAAATCGAAGGATTCGGACGTGCGCGCCGCAGCCCAGCCGCGAAGGAGACCGAGTGAGTGATCCGGTTCGCTTTCTCAACGCGTTCGGAAAGTGCTTGTCCGCCATGGCGCTGTACTCGCCCACGCACCCCGCGCGCGCGAGGTCATCGCAGCTGGCGTTCGAGGCGATTCAGCAGCTTCAGCGCTCCGAGCGCGTGCTCAGGTTCTCCTTCCTTGGCGACGAGATCGTCTTCCAGAACCGTCATCTGCGCGAGCTCAGGGATTGGGAGTGGTCTGAGCGCTTCACGAAGTCGGGGATACAGCGGCTGGAGTTCGTCTCCGAAGTGATCCGGGAGGAGTTCGACGACTTTCTGTTCACGCTGATGACCGAGGTGACGCCGGGATGGCGCGACCCGCGTCACACACAGCGGAAGGAAGGCACGGAGTACTCCAGCATTCGCTACGGCGCAATTGGCGTGCGCGGAGATGCCGAACAGTTCCTCACCGATCCGCTTCCGATCATGGGGATGAACTTCGCGCTCGACGAGGAGGCGGAGACCGTCGACATGATCTACGGCGAGATCGAAGCGGGTCGTCCGCTTCCCGCCGCCGAGATCGAGACGGTGGTGGCGTCGCTCTCCGTTGCGATGCATGGCGACAGCGAGATCCTCATGCCGCTTCTCCAGCTCAAGGAGTTCGACCAGTACACCACGGCGCACGCGCTCAACGTGTCGGTGCTCGTGATGGGACTCTCCGAGTTCCTGGGGCTCGGCGGCCGCGACACGCGCGCGATCGGTGTGGCGGGGCTGCTGCGCGACGTGGGCATGACGAAGGTGCCGAAGGAGATCGTGTCGAAGGCGGGACCGCCATCCGACGAGGAGTGGGACATCATCCGCCGGCATCCGGTGGAAGGGGCGCGGATCATTCTCATGAGTGAGCCGCAGCTCGATGTGGCCGCGGTCGTTGCATACGAGCACCACATGCTGCCGGGCGGGCTGGGGTATCCGACGCCGCACTTCGAGCGCGAATGCCATTACGCGAGCAAGCTCGTTCAGGTGTGCGACTGCTACGATGCGCTGCGCACGCGGCGCTTCCACCGGGGCGCGTGGTCGCCGGAGAGCGCGCTGCGGTACATCGAGGACAAGGCCGGAACCGTGTTCGATGTCGAGATCGCCAAGGCCTTCGTGACGATGATGCGGCGGTGGGAGCAGCGGATCATCCCGCTCGAGGAAGGGCAGATGCTGCAGCCGCGCCCCGCGGAAGAGGCGGAGCGAATATCCGTCCCGGCGCATGCGTCGCTCATGACTCCGCGAGGAACCCCGATCGTTCGTACCTGACCGGGAATTCCCGGCGGAACACGCGCTATCCCCCGTGACGATGTCAGGGGGGTGACGGTCGTATTCCAAGGGGCTGGCGACGGCCGGTCCCCATTCTTCGATCACTCGCCGACGCCCGTGCCTGTTCCGCACGCCCCGACCATTACGAGCGCGCCCTCGGAATCGCTCACCCGCGAGATGGCCGACCTCATGGTCGAGCTGTCGGTCGCGCTGCACAAGTATTCGATGTATCCGGATGGGCATCCGCTGCTCGAGTCCGCGGTCTCCGGGCTCACGCGACGGCTCACGGTCGCGCTCGTAGAGCGGCAGATGATCGCCATTGCGGTCGCGCGGAACCACCTCGTGGTCGACGGTGTGGCAACGGATCCCGCGCACGTGGTGACGCGCGATCTCGCGCTCAGGCTGTTCCGGCGGGAAATCGGCGC
>DATHJR010000558.1:0-5884 GCA_035286525.1 Gemmatimonadaceae bacterium
ATCTTCCTGCGCGCCCGGGGCCTCTCCAATGCACATGAAGCCGGCGTGGGGGTTTCCTTCGCCGGGAACGGCGTTGGTGGCCGTTTTGTACAGATCGCAGCGCGTGCAGCGCCTGATGAGCTCCGCGAGCTGCGCGAGATCGGTGGCGGCGCCGATTCCGCCGGATACGGGCTCGCCGTCCGCGGACCCGACCACGAGGCCGGGTGGTGCGGCGGGCGCCGAGGCGATGGGGCGAGCCTTCGGTGGCGCATCCTCAACATCCTCGTGCGGCGGGGCGTCGGCCGCGCGCACGGGCTCGGGCGCGCGCGTGCCAGCGCGCGGAGATTCGGGGAGGGTGCCGGTGGCGCGGAGGGCATCGCGCCAACCCGCCGATGGCGACTCGCCTACCGCGCTTTTGCCGTCGGCTTCGGTCACCAGCGGCCGCGCGCGCTCGAGAGCCGCGCGGCCGCCGCGCTTGATGCCGACGAGCTTCATCACTTCGTCCACCGAGAGGCCGTCGAGCACCAGCTCGGTCTCGCCCATCTCGCGGCGCTGCTCGAGATACCGCCGGAGCAGATCTTCAGCCTTCACGGAGTCGTGCCGCCACACGATCGAGGATAATATCGGCGACTTCGCGCTTGAGCATCAGCGGGATCTCTTCCGCGGCGCCATCGCGCGAGATGATCGTGACGCGATTCGTGTCGACGCCAACGCCGGCGTCCGCCTCGAGCGCGTCGTTCAGGACGATGAAGTCGAGCGACTTGGAGTCGAGCTTGTGGCGCGCGTTCGCAACGCCGTCGTTCGTCTCGAGCGCGAAGCCCACGCGCACGGCACCCGATCGCATGTGGGGAGCGCTCTCGCGCAGGATGTCCGGCGTCGGCGTGAGCTCGATCGTCGGCGCCGCGTTGCCCTTCTTGATCTTCGCTCCCGCCACTTCCGCCGCTCGAAAGTCCGCGGGGGCAGCGGCCATCACCAGCACGTCGGCAGTCGCGGCGGCCCGCTGCACGGCGTTCGACATCTCCTCCGTCGACTCAACGCGCACGAGCGTCGGCCCAACGGGCGGTGCAACTTCCAGCGGCCCGGCAATGAGCGTCACCGTGGCACCGCGTCTCCATGCGGCGGCCGCGAGTGCGACGCCCATGCGGCCGCTGCTTCGATTCGAGAGCACGCGCACGGGATCCACGAGCTCGCGCGTGGGGCCGGCGGTGACGACGACGTGGCGCCCCGCGAACGAGGCGTCGTCGAGCATGCGCGCGACGTGGGCGAGGATGGTCTCGGGCTCGGGCATGCGCCCCTCGCCGCTGCCCTCGCCCGCCGCGAGCGCGCCGAGCTCGGGATCGAGTACACCGTAGCCGATCTCGCGGAGATGCGCCGCATTGAGCCGCGTTTGCGCATGCGCCCACATGCGATCGTTCATCGCCGGGACGATGAGTATGCGCGCCTCGGTGGCCAGCAGAATCGCGGAGAGCAGATCGTCCGCGCGGCCGTGCGCCGCCCGCGCGCAGAAGTCCGCGGTGGCGGGCGCCACGACGACCGCGTCGACGGCCTTGGCGAGCTTGATGTGATCGAGCGCGTGCCCCTGGGCTATCAGCGCCGTGTGCACCGGCCGCCCCGTGAGCGCCTCGAACGTGAGCGGCGCGATGAATTCGGTGGCGGCCCGTGTCATGACGACATCCACCGCCGCGCCCTCCTGCGAGAGGAGGCGCGCGAGCCATGCCGACTTGTAGCTGGCGATCCCGCCCGTGACGCCCAGCAGGATGCGGCGGCCTTCGAACGGTCTCACGCGTGCGCCGCTGTTAGCGGCCGCGCCGGGGCACGACGTGATATTTGATCGACTCCTCGCTCGTGAGCTCCTCGAGCGCGCGCGTCGTCAGCTTCTTCTCGTGAATGTCGGAGCTCATGCGCGGGAACTCGTTCAGAATGCGCGCGTACTTCGCCGCCACGAGAACGCCGAGGTACTTGTTGGCCGCGTGCTTCGCGACCTCGATCGGGGTGAAAACCTGCATCTAATGCTCCTCGCTTTGAGTGTCCAGCTCTTGTTCCAGCCGCTCGATGATCGAGCGTACATCCCGTTCGACGTTCTGCAATCGCTCCCTGCTCAGCCCTTCCGCATCGATGATGCGTGACACGCTGGCCGCGGCGCGATCCTGGTCGTCGTTCACCACCACGTACTGATATCGTTGCACCGCCTGCAGCTCCACAAGTGCGCTCAGCAGTCGCCGCTTGAGCGTTTCCCGCGTTTCCGTTCCCCGCCCCCGCAGCCGGTCCAGCAACACCTCACCCGAGGGTGGAAGCACATACACGAGCACCGATTCCGGGAACGCACTCCGAAACTGCATCGCACCCTGGACGTCGATGTCCATGATGACGTGCTGTCCCAGCTTCAACACCCGTTCGACCTCCGAGCGCAGCGTGCCGTAGAGATTCCCGTGCACTTGCGCCGTTTCCGCGAACTCACCGCGCTGCTGCCGCGCGAGGAATTCGCCGGTGGTCAAAAAGTAATAGTCCTGCCCTTCCGCTTCATCACCGCGCGGCGGCCGCGTCGTGCACGACACCGAGTATCCCACATCGCTGCGCAACTCGAGCAGCCTGCGCGCGATCGTCGTCTTCCCTCCACCCGACGGCGCGGAGAGGATGATCGGGAACATCTTCATTCGATGTTCTCCACCTGCTCCGCGATCCGCTCCAGCTCTTCCTTCACCGCGACGACGTCGTGAAGCATCGCGGCATCCTTCGACTTGCTGCCCGTGGTGTTCGCTTCCCGAAGCATTTCCTGCAGGAGAAATCCGAGACGCTTTCCCACGGGTTCCTTCTTACCACTCGAGAGCGTCTCGCGAAACGCCGAAATGTGCGAGCGAAAGCGATCCACCTCTTCGCTGACGTCGAGCCGGTCTGCAAGCAGCGCGATCTCCTGCGCGAGTCGCTGTTGGTCGAGATCCACACCCTCAGTCAGTTCCTTCACGGACTTCCTCAGCCGCTCCCGCTCTGCCACGAGCCGCCCGGGTGCGCGTGCCGCAATCCGGCGCAGCGCGCCCTCGACCATCGTGATGCGCTCATCGAGAAGCGCCGCCAGCCTCGTGCCCTCCACCTCGCGCATGCGCGTCAAGGCGTCGATCGCCTCGCCTGCCAATTTCTGCACTTCGGCCGGGGTTCCCGCGTGCTCCTGGTCCGGTTCGGACGCGAGCACATCGGGGAAGCGAAGTATCGTCGCTAGATCGACCGCCCCATCGAGTTGGTGGCGCTGCTGAATCCCCCGCAACAGGTCGGCGTAGCGCGCGACCTTCTGCTCGTCGATCTCCTGCATGCCGGCGGCCGCGCGCTCGATGCGCGCGACTGCGGTCACGTGTCCGCGCGCGACGCCCTTCCTGAGCTGCTCGCGCAGCTCCCCCTCCCACTGCGATAGCGCGCTCGGCAGCTTGATGCTGGGATTGAAAAAGCGATGGTTCACCGTTCGCAGCTCGAGCGTCACCTGCTGCGATCCGATTGGGCCCGCTGCGGCCCCGAAGCCCGTCATGCTTCGTATCATGTGGAACCGTGTAAGTTATGACGGGACAACGATCTTGTCAATTCCAGAACTGCCAGCGAATGCCATATTCGAGACGCTGCACCGGCAGCAGATAGCCGTTCACCTGCTCGACCCGCGTGGGGGATACCCCGGAGTACGAATTGAAATAGATCGTGCAATCGAGGATGTGGAATTCGATCCGCCCCACCAGCGCGTGACTGAACAGCGCAACAACGCCGTTCTGGTCGGAAAGCGACTCGAAGGTATCGGCCGTCGGGAACATCACGTCCTGCCGGTATTCGTGGGCGATGCCGGCGACCAGTCTGAAGTGCTTCGACGGGAATCGCTGCAGCCACTGGGTGTCGATGTACAGCTCCTCGTGTGACTGCAGCTGCGGGCGATAGTACCCGGGGCTGTTCCAGCGCACGGCCCACACGTTGAGCCCGATGTCGCGCCAGATCTTGCCGCGAATCGTCGCGAAGGGTCCGGTGGCCGCGATCGTAGGCTGGTTCTCGTAGCTCGTGTCGAAGGCGATGAGCCCCGGCACGACCGCGCGTGCTCTTCGCCAGATACCGCCGGTGAGCCAGGCCTGGTGCACTCTGATCCCCGCCTCGAGGCGCGCTGAGACCTCGTCTTCGTCCCCAAACGCGGTGCCGCCGTGGCGGCGCGCGATGGTGCCGGAGACCGCGAAGAACGGAAGTGGCGTCAGCCGAGCCGACGCTTCCTCGGTTGAGCTGCTGTCCGCACCACGACGCTCCGCGTACAACGACAACGCGAGGAGCCGGTGCTCGAAACTGGCGCGCACTTCCGTAGCACTCATGCCGCCCGTCTGCAGCTTGTGATAGCGCTCGGCACCGCTCAACCGCAGCCCCCAACGCGTGAGTCCGCCCGTGACGATGTATTGCGTGCTCGTTCGCGAGGTATCGGCCGAGTCGACGGGCAGACCAGCAAGCGCGCTGAAGGGAGTGTGCTCCGTGAAGTTCGAGTGCGCCACCATCGCCTGTGCCCACGCGCCGCTGTCCGGATCGCCGTAGCCCGCGCGGAAATACATGTCCGCGCGCTTGCGATCCTGTTGAGGAATGGCGGGCTCGAGGAGCACGTTGCCAAGGTCCTGGACTCGCTCGTCCCTGGTTCGATCGGCGTGCAGGTAGTACCCGTCGACGCTCCAGTTCTTGCTCGCCCAGCCGAGGCGCGCGAACAGCGCGAGCTCATTCCCGCCGCCGACGGTCTGATCGGACGACGTACCGTAGCTCTGTCCGCCCACCTGCAGGATCTCTCCGTGCTTGTATCGCCTGCCGAAGAAGGCGCGGTAGAGATTCGTGCGCTGATCGCCCGTGAGCACGTCGATGCGCGTGGATGTCGTCGTGCGCTGCACGGTCCAGGTGCGACAGTAGACGCGGAGCTCGTCCGCGCCGCGCTCGATGGTCACCGCTTCGAGCGACCAGAGCTGAAGCTCGGCGAGATCGAGCGCGCCACCGGAGCGCGGGTCGAGGTTGTCGAGCTCCATTCCGTCGAGAAAGACGCGCACGCGTCCGGGATTTCCGGCGTACGCGGCGAATTGCGGCGACGAGATGTTTCCCGTCGTGAGTGTCGTCACACCTGGAACGAGCTCGAGCAGCTGCGTGAGCGTCAGCGCGCCGGTCGCGAACATCTCCTCACGCGTCCAGGTGAACTGATCGCCGACGCCGAGCACCGGAGGCAGCTCCGCGTGCGCGATCGGCGCCTTGATCGTGTCCTTCGGAATCTTGGTGGTCGTGTCGCCCGGGTGGAGGCCGAGCACCGTGACGCTGTCGCCGATCACGGTGTCCGTGGATGCCTTGAGCGTATCCGCGCGGGTCTTCAGCGTGGTGTCGGGGCGCACGTGCAGGCTTTCGGGAGGTGCACCGGTGGGCGCCGGCGGCTTCTTCGCACGAACCGAGTCGGGAAGCGGGGTCGTGTCACGCTGTACCTGCTGCGCGCCCGCGCCCGACGCGAGGGCCATGCCGAGCAACGCCCCCGTGATGCAGCCGCGCCGGAGCGCGGCGACGGAGGTCAGTGTGCCCTCCCCCGTACGAAATCGACGAATAGGCTCACGGGCACGCCCGTTGGTCCCTTGGGAATGAATCCGAGATCGGTTTCGGAATACGCGGTGCCGGCGATGTCGAGATGGACCCACGGAAAGGTCTCCGCGAACTCCTTCAGAAACATCGCGGCGGAGATCGCACCGGCGGCGCGACCACCGGTGTTCTTGATGTCCGCGGCATCCGTGAGAATGAGATCCTTGTAGTCATCGAACAACGGGAGCTGCCATCCCGTGTCACCCGATGACCGCCCCGCCGCCAGCACTTCGTCGACGAGCGCCTGATCGTTGCCGAACACGCCGCTCGCGGTATGGCCGAGGGCGACGACGCACGCACCGGT
>DATHJR010000559.1:0-4162 GCA_035286525.1 Gemmatimonadaceae bacterium
AAGGGCGACCGGCCGACAGGTTGATCCAGTCGCACGCCGCATCGCAGGTGGCGGCGTGATGCGAAATCCCCCGCACGGCGAGGCCCTGCGGGGGATTTGTTTCGCGATGGTAACGCGCAGCCCGTCAGGCCGTCGCCTTCGCCGTGAGCGCGCCGGCCATCTTCCCCGACGCGAGTCCGAAGAACGCCCCGATGACCATGGAGATCGCGACAAGCACGAACGCGTTTGCCATGGTTGCGGACAGCAGCCTGGGTAGCGACATCGCGTCGGGAGTCTGCAGCAAGTAGGCAAACACCGCCGCGTAGCCGTAGACGCTCGCCGGAATCGATGAAAGCGCCGGCACCTGCGACGCGAGACACAACACCAGCACCGTCAGTCCGACCATGATCCCTGCCCACACGGGAACAGAGAGCGCGGACGACAAGGGGGAAGCAACGATGGCGATCGCTGCGACCCAGGCGAGAAAGGCGCCGAAGATGTTGCAGACGATCGTACTCCTCAACGCAGCCGTGTTGCCGCCGGTTTGAAAGAAACAGGCCCACGCGATGAAGGCGGCCCAGATCAGCAATCCAAAGTGCAAGAACAGCATTGTCGCAATTGCGCCCAGAACTCCAATGCTCACCGACAGTGCGAGGAGTGACGACATCGTGAGTCTCCTTCACGTGATAGAGCCGCGTGCAATGCGCCGACTCCGAGGCTCGTTTGAGGAGTGGCGGGGCAACGACTTCGGAGGCAGCACGGAGGATGTAGCGCCGCTCGCGGCGAGTGTCAATCCGCGAGTCGAGAGCCGGGAACGGGTGAGGCCGTCCGGTGCCCTTGCACGAACGGCACGTGGGGCGGAGCATTACACATGGATCCCCTATCGAATGTGTTGCGGGCGGTGAAGCTGAACGACGCCTACTATCCGGTGCCGTACCTCGCGCGGTGGCGCCTGCAGCTCGCAGCGGTGGTGGCATGAAGGAAGCGACGGCGTGAGAGAACAAGGACCATAGTGTGGGTTCGCGTCGCCACGATGGCCGACCTGCCGGTGCTGCAAACATTGATCGCCACCTCGGTGCGCAGCCTGAGCACGGACTTCTACACGCCGGCACAGATCGAGGCGGCGATCGCGGAGGTGTTCGGCGTGGATACGCAACTCATCGCCGATCGCACCTACTATGTCATCGTCGATGCTTGCGTGCCCGTGGCAGCAGGCGGATGGAGCGCTCGGCGTACGCTCTATGGCGGCGACCAGATGAAGGGAGCGGAAGACCCGCGACTGGATCCGGGCACGGAGGCGGCCCGCATTCGCGCGTTTTTCGTGCACCCCGCCCGGGCACGTCGCGGCCTCGCGAAGCGCCTGTACGGAGAGTGCGCGCGCGCGGCCTACGCGGCGGGCTTTCGTCGCTTCGAGTTGATGGCGACGTTGCCTGGCGAACCGTTGTACGCCGCGCTGGGCTTCTCGCCCGTCGAGCGGATCGTCCGTCCACTGGCCGCCGGCGTCGAGCTGCCGCTCGTTCGAATGGCTCGCCGCATCGAAAACGAGTAGACTCCGCCCCATGACCGCACCGGAACTTCAACTTGGGCAAATCGTCTTCGCGGCGACGCCGCGACTGAGCTCGATCTCCGAAGCCGACGCCTCGCGCCCTCGGAGCAATGGCAAATGGTCGCGAAAGGAAATCGTCGGGCACCTCATCGATTCGGCGACGAACAATCATGGGCGGTTCGTGCGCGCCCAGTTCGGCGATGACCTTGTTAGTCCAACCTACGACCAGGACGCGTGGGTTCGCGTGCAGAACTACATCCGCGCTCCGTGGGCGGAGCTCGTGACTCTGTGGTCGCAGTACAATCTGCATCTCACGCGGGTGATCGCCGCAATTCCGCCGGAGGCCCGATCCCGGCGCAGGTTTCATCACAACCTGCACGATGTTGCGTTTCGAACGATTCCCGCGAGCGAGCCAGCGACGCTCGAGTATTTGATTCAGGACTACGTCGTGCACCTCGAACATCATCTCGCGCAGATCTTCGCGCCAGACGAGGGCGAGATGACGCTCTGAGGGACTCTCCGGACAGCGCGTCGATTCGAGCGTGTTTCGCACGCGTCGCGGTCCTCGCGTTCGCCTTCCTATCCGGTCTGGCCTGCTCCTCGAACGCGCACACACCTCTCGCTCGGCACGCAATGTCGCACGTCGACTCGAATCTCCCCTCGTGGCTGCCCGGCGTGTGGGCGCGCGAGTGGATCGAGCGAAAGGGCGTGCGAACGGATCTGTTCGACGTCCACTACCTTCAAACACCCACGCTCTTCGTCGATGTCCGCTTTCCGCGCGGGCGCCATGCGTTCTCCAATGCCCAATCGTTCGCCGACCTCACGGACGACGAGTTCCTCGAGCTCGCGAAGCAGCGCGGATTCGCGGGCACGACTTCGGTCGCTGGCGCGCTCGCCACGTGGCATCACGAGATCGACTTTCAACCACTGGACACCGCCGCAGACATCGGCCGCCTCGAGCGGATCGATGACGCCCACATGTACGAGCATGCGCTCGACAGCTCGTACATCGAGTCGTGGCGCTCCATCGGCCGCGGGGAGGGCAGATTTCTGGCGCTGCGAGTCGAGCGCAGCAGCCGGCTCGACCGCGTCCTGGTCGTTGCAGGCGATCACTTCGTTTACGTGCGGAATCGCGGGAGCGACCTCCCCATCGCGGAGTCACTGGACTCGCTCATCGCCGCCACTCGAGCGACGCGCGCGCAGATCGTAGAGTATCTCGACTGCGAATTCTCGGTGGGACGCGTCCGCGGCCGCGCGACGCCGTGGGAGATCCAACGGTCGACGCTACCATGGAGAGAGGGAAGGCACCTCGATTTCGCGGACTCCGTGAGTGTGAACGGTGCCAATGGCCTCGTGTCGCGCGTCGCGACGACCGAGCGATGGTCGGTTCCGACAAACACCTTCTCGAGAGTCGAGCTCCTGGGGCTCTTTCCCGCGCGACCATGAATGCAGCACGCATTTTTCCTCCGCTCAAAATTATTTCGTTTCCGTGTCGATTCCGGCTTCCCTCGTTCGACGTGTATGTGGAGCCTCGATTTTGCAGGCCACTCGGGCCGAACGGCCGCGAGACCTTCAGTTGACGGGAGAATCGACAATGAAATTCATGATGATTATCAAGAGCGACAAAATGACGGAAGCGGGTGCGATGCCGTCCGAAGGTCTGCTCATCGCCATGGGCAAGTACAACGAGGAGCTCGTCAAGGCGGGCGTGCTGCTCGCCGCCGAAGGTCTGCAGCCGAGCTCGAAAGGCGCCCGCGTCCGCCACGCCGGTGGCAAGGCCACCGTCATCGACGGCCCCTTCGCAGAAGCGAAGGAGCTGATCGCGGGCTTCTGGCTGATTCAGGTGAAGTCGAAGGCGGAAGCGATCGAGTGGGCCAAGCGTGTTCCGTTCGATGCCAACGGCCCGTCAGCTCACCGCGCTGGCGTCGGCGAGATCGAGCTTCGTCAGGTATTCGAAGCGTCCGATTTTTCCCCCGATCTCTACCCGTCTAGCGAGGCGCAGGAGCTGATGAAGGCCGAGGGCGAGTTCCGAAAGCGCACGAACACCTGATTCGATCCGCACCTTATCCAATCTCATCGGATTCCGACCATGCGTTTCATGATCATCCGCAAAGCGGATCGCGAGACCGAAGCCGGCATGCCGCCGACCGAGGCGCTCATCTCTGCGATGCTTGCCTACAACGATGAAATGATCAAGGCCGGAGTAATGCTCGAGGGCGCCGGCTTGCAACGAAGCGCGAAAGGCGCCCGCATCTCGTTCTCCGGCGGAAAACCGACCGTCGTCGACGGCCCCTTCACCGAGACGAAGGAGTTGATCGCGGGCTACTCGATTATCGAGGTCGAGTCGAAGGATGAGGCGATCGCCTGGATCAAACGTTGGCCGCAGCTCGACGGCGGAGGGAACGTGCAGCTCGAACTTCGGCAACTGTTTTCGCCCGAAGACTTCGGGGAGCAAGCGGTGGAGCAGGCGAAGGAGTTCGAGAGGCAAAGGAAGTAATCATTTCCGCAACTTCGATTCAACACGGAACGCACAGGAGAGAAATCATGATCACGCACGTTCACGCAACCACGATCGTCATCTCGGATCAGGACAAGGCGCTCGATTATTATGTCAGAGTCCTCGGCTTCGAGAAGACG
>DATHJR010000560.1:0-9367 GCA_035286525.1 Gemmatimonadaceae bacterium
ATTCTCGTCAACAACGTCGTCGTGGCGCTTCCGGCGCGGCACATTCGCGGGAAACTCACCGGCGACGACGGCGACAGGAACGCGGACATGTACGTGCTCGACGATCCCGCGAATCCGATTCTGCTGCAGTTTCGTGTGGGCGAGGACTCGATGACGGTGGTGCGCATCGACTGGCCAAACGCGAGCACGGCAAAGAACATGGAGTCGGCGCTCGCGGCGCGAAAACCGGTGGATGTCTACGGGATCTACTTCGCGTACAACAGCGCGGAGATTCGGCCACAGTCCGATTCGACGCTCGATGCGATCGCCGCGATGATGAAGCGTGACCCAACATGGAAGCTGACGGTCACGGGACATACCGATAATGTCGGTGGTGACGCGTCGAATCTCGCGCTGTCGCAGCGACGATCGGCCTCCGTGAAGGCGGCTCTCGTCTCTCGCGGAATCGCGGCCGATCGGCTCTCCACCGGTGGCTCGGGATCCGCGGCGCCAAAGGCCACGAATGCGACGCTCGTGGGCCGCGCGCAGAACCGACGCGTCGAGCTGAGTCGGCAGTGACTCATCGCGCGGAGCGCTGAGCGGGCGGCGAGAACTCTTCGCCGCTCTGTTCAGTCGCGAGAGAGCGCACTATCGTGAGAGCAACGTCTGCTGGAGGTTCGAATGCCCCTTCGATGTTAAAAGTGGATCGCTCTTATCATGTGTTGCGTCGCTTTGGCGCTTGCGAGCGGATGCGGATCATTGCCATCGGGACCCCTCGACCCACGGCTCTCGGCTACCTGGATCCAGCGTGGAGTCGACACCAACGACAAGTTCATATTACAACAGCGAGGGAGTGCCGTCGTCGGCACGTACGGTCTCTACGGCATCAATTCCTCGACCGTCTACATCGTTCACGGAACGGCGAATCTACCGAGCGTCGTCTTGAGCTGGGTCGAAGATACCACGCACGAGACTTTCTACGGCACGCTCTCCGAAGATCAGCGAAGCCTCACTGGCAGCTACGCGGGCGGTGCCTACACGGTGAGTTTTCAGCGCAGCCCCTAGGCGTCGCGCAGATGCCCTGACCACCGTCGTGAAGAAATCTTGGGCCGCCTTCACCCCGGCGCGCCCTGCGAAGGATGCTTCGAACATCCTAGACTTCGCTCGCTCGCCACGAGGTTGATTCTTTCTCACACCCCCGCGGAAACATGCCGGAAGAGCCCGAGGTCGACACCGACAAGCTGCGTGAAGCCATCGACGAGGAGATCGAAAAGGAGGGAAAGGGTGGTGCGCGGCTCATCCGCTGGATCGCGCTCACAACCGCCATTCTCGCCGCGCTCGCCGCGATCGCATCGCTGGAGGCAGGGGCGACCGTGAACGAGGCGCTCGTGCTCAAGACGGAGTCGACAAAGCTGCAGTCGCAGGCCTCAGATCAGTGGGCGTACTACCAGGCGAAGGGGATCAAGGCGGACGTCGTCCAGGCGTCGGCCACATCGTGGACCGCGGCGGGGAAGACGCCACCCGCCGACATCGCGAGCAGGTTCGCGCGCTACACGGCGCAGCAGGACTCGATCCGCGCGGAGGCGAAAAAGCTCGAGGGCGAGCGCGACGCGAAGTCGCACGAGGCCGACGAGCTGCTCGAGCGGCACCACCATTATGCGGGGGCGGTGGCGCTCTTTCAGGTGGCGATCGCGCTCGGGGCGATCGCGGCGCTCACGCGGGTGAAGGCGGTGTGGATTGGGTCACTGCTGGTGGGTGGGGCGGGTATAGTTCTCAGTGTGCTCGCTCTCGCACGCTGACCAACCCGTGAATAGGATGTCATGCGCCAATCCGCGCTTATCGCTGTGTTCGCAGCCGTTGGCGTCATCGGCTCGTTGTGCGCCTGCGCATCATCGTCCGCGAAGCGCGCGAAGCTCGCTGCCAAGTGCGAGCATGACCTGGATTCCACGCTTGCGCGCATGGACACAACAGCACACTTCCCGAGTCAAGTCCGAGTCGATTCGACGGTGAGGGCGGGCGAGATTGAGGGAGTAGTGGTGAGCGCGCTTACACACGACACACTCGGTACGACCGCGCTCATTCTGCACTGGCCGGTTACCGCTCGCCGCGAGTCCCAGCTCACCGATCGTTTCGGTAGCTTCCACATCACGCGACGCACGCCCGGCCCGCTCGTTATTGAGGCTCGGCAGCTCGGGTACAAACGCGACAGTCTCGTGATCACTTCCGACTCAGGCATGTCCGTAATCCTGGCCCTGCGCGTAAATCCCCTTCGAATGTTTCCCTCCTGCTGCTATCCGCCGCCGGGTTCCATCTGCCTATAGTCACGACGAGACGGACCCTCTTGGCATTACCTGCGATCAGGCGCGATTCTAGTTGAATCGCACGTACTCACGATGCGCGGATGCTCCTTCTCCATTCGCGCGAGAGTTCCGTCGATCGCAGCCATCTTCACCGAGTCGGTCGTAGCCGCTCTTGCTTTTCGCAATACTTCGTAGGCGGTCGGGGACCGAATGTCGGATAACGCCCGCATTGCCATGTATACGTCGTCGCGGGATCCCGACGTGAGAATGTACTGCAGTCGATCGTACACGAAATCCGGAGGCTCGGCAGAATTGCCAAGCGCGAGGAGGATATCCTGACGTATACGATCCTCGGGCGCGGTTGTATCCAGCGTGGCGATCAGAAATCGGAACGCAGAGTCCTGTCCCGTACCTCCGAGCATCAATAGCGCATCGTCGCGCACGAGCGAAGGCGAAGCTGACTGCTTGTAAACGGTGATCAGTGCGTTCGTTACTTCGGGCCACGACCTTATACAGGACCACGCGTTCCCGATTCTCGGCCCAGAATCTATTCCGCCAATGAGATGGCGCCGTGCCCAGCTTGGCGTGATCGAATCGCGCGAGATCGCTTGCGCAGAAAGAGACGGTGCGCTGGCTGCTAACAGCAGAACGCAGGCGAGAATTCTCATCTGTCCTTTTCGTAGAATTTGCTGGCGCGAGCGATCGCCAACCCTGCCGTTTCATTCTAATGCCTCACGCGTACCGCGACATCACCACCCGATTCACATCCCGCGCATCCTCGAGAATGTCGTCGCTCAGATCGAGATCCGGCGGCGTGATGATGAACGGATAGACCTGATCCCCACCCGCGCTCCCGTGCGCGCCCACCTGGTCGTCGAACGACACGATGTCGTAGCCATCGTATGCTCCAAATAGCACGATGTCTCCCGAGTTCGGCTGCAAGATGAGATCGCGCACCGCGCCCACTACGTAGTTCGCCGTGCCGTACGGCCGGAGCGGGTTCTCGCCCGACAGCACGCGCACAGTTTCGCTCCCCCGCGCGATTACGCCCCGCCCGCGTGGGCTCTCGAGCTCGACGCCCTCCGCGCTCCGTGTCAGCACCAGCCCGATGCCCGGATGCGCGAGGAGCGCGCGATACAGATGCGCGCGCCGCGGCTCGTTGAGAATGTCTTCGCGCGACAGCTGCTCCGTCACGTCGTCGAAGTAGATCAGGGCCAGGCACGAGCTATACGTCACCACCACCTCGTGCCGCGCATCGACGCGGTACTTCTCCGGGAAGATGATCTCCCGCAGTCCGTATCGGCTGCGCGTCCAGTCCCTCGCCGCACGAAGCACTCTTCGCCAGCTCCGATGCCGGGGGCGCGACATCTGCGCGACACTCTCCATGATTCCGGGCCCGACGTCCGAGTACTCGCTGTCCTCGCTCGCGCTCGTGAGCACGTCGGCCTCGGGCGAGGTCGCGAGGCCGTCCGGCCCCTGCGACATCAATTTCGTCACCGTGCTTCCGAGCGACTCCTTGAACAGCACGCGATAGCTCTTCGCCGGCGTCATCCCGTGATCCGACAGGATCACGAGATCGTAGTGCCGCGGCGCGCCGTCCTGGATCATGCGCCAGATCTCGGCGATCCGCGCGTCCGTTCTGCGAAGATCGCTCAGTGCACCCGTGCTCGACGGCCCGAAGTGGTGCGCGAGCTCGTCGTACTGCATGTACGTGCTATAGATGACCGGCACGCCCAGCCACACGTCGAGCACGATCGCCATCGTCTGCAGCTCGCGCACGATGACATTGCTCAGAATTCGGACGAACGGAAAAATGCCCTCAGCATGCGTCGCGCGCGCGGCGAGCGTTGAAGCCGCGCGCTCCCACTCCTCGCGCAGCCACTCCACCACACTCTGGAACGCCATGCGCAGCACGCGTACCGGATGAATCGCGATGAGCAGCAGCATGCGCGTGCCGCCGAGCCGCCGGTACACCGACATCCGCTCTCGCGTCGCCACCGTGAACGCCACCGTCCGCGCGTCACCGTCAAGCAGGTTCACGTAGCTCGAGCCATTCGCGAGCGCGCCCGGCGCGTGGATCCTGTCGCGGATGTACTGGACTCCGTGCGGAGCGTTGCAGGTGATCACGCGCCGCGTTTCCTTGTCGAAAAAGCGAAACGCGGGGATGCCGCCATTCTCGCCGTGAAAGATTCCTGCCTGGCAATACGGAGTGGCGGACGGCAGCCCGCTGAACCATCGGCGAATGTGAAACCCTTCCTCGCCGAGCAGGCGCGAGATCGTCGGACAGTAGCCGAGCGCCATCGCGCGGCGCAGATCGGCATAGGACAGGGCATCGATCTGCAGCGCGACTATCCCGCGCCGGCCATCACGCGTTCGACTCTCGCGACGAAATGCGCGATACTTCAGGTCATAGAACCACCTGAGCGCTGGCCCCATGCGGCGGCGCCCCCGCCGCTCCACTTTCGGAGGTAGTGTGGAAAGTCCAGCGACATTCGGGCTGCTCGTCGCGTTCTCGGCCGGATTGCTCAGCTTCCTCTCCCCGTGTGTGCTACCGCTCGTTCCGAGCTACGTGACGTTCATCACCGAGCTGAGTCTCGAGGAAGTGCGCACCGCGCGCCGCACCGCGCTCATTCACGCGCTCCTCTTCGTCCTCGGCTTCTCCCTCATATTCATCGCGCTCGGCGCCACCGCAAGTGTACTCGGACGAGTGCTCTTCGCCGCGCGCGTGTGGATTGCCCGCCTCGGTGGCGCGCTCATCATCGTGTTCGGGTTGCACCTGCTCGGCGCGTTCAACTTTCGCCCGCTCGCGCAGGACAAACGCATTTATCTCGCCGACAAACCGCTCGGCTACCTCGGAACGGTGCTCGTTGGCCTCGCCTTCGGCGCGGGGTGGACGCCGTGCATCGGCCCGATTCTTGGCTCGATTCTCATCTACACCTCGAGCACGGCCGACCTCCACCGCGGCTTGCTGTTGCTCACCGCGTATTCCGCGGGGCTCGCGATTCCGTTCATCGTCGCCGCCCTCGCGATCGACCGCTTCCTCACCGCCTTCGCGCGCTATCGTGGCGCGATGAAGTGGGTGAATCGCGTGGGAGGCGCACTGCTCATCGCGGTCGGCCTGCTGCTCGTCACGAGCTACTTCACGGTGCTCGCGAGCTGGCTTCAGGCGCTGACTCCGGACGCGCTGCGCACGCGCATCTAGGCTACGACGCGCCCGCCGAGCCACTCGGCGATCTGTCCCTTGAGCTTCAGCGGCGCGATCGGCTTCACCAGCACGGCGCGACAGCCGGCCGCGGTGCAGCGCTCAACGGTCGCGACATCATCGTGCCCGGTAAGCGCGACAACGATGGGGAGCGGGCCCCGCCCAACGTCGATGGATGACATCAGCGTAAGTCCATCCTCGTTGCCGAGCGTGAGATCGAGCAGAACCACGTCGGGCGGGTCGTCGAGCAGTACGCGCGCCGCGGCCGCGACGGATCTCGCGTCGCTGACGCGATGTCCTGTCTCCTCGAGCAGCAAGCGCAGCGCGCCGATCACGAACGCGTTGTCCTCGACGAGCAGGATGTGAGGGACCATTCAGGGCGCGCTGCGCACCGGAAGCGTGAAGAAGAAGCGGCTCCCGGTCCCCAGTGCGCTCTCGACCCAGAGCCGTCCGTCGTGCAGCTCGACGAACTTGCGCGCGATCGCGAGGCCGAGCCCCGTGCCGTGATGCTGCCGCGACGCCGAGGCATCCACCTGCGCGAACTCTCGAAAGACGAGCTCGTGGTGCTCGGGAGCGATGCCGATGCCGGTGTCGCCGACTTCGATGAGCAGTACGTGACTGCGCTCCGTGGAAGCAGCGCGCGAGCAGCGAATCCACACGCGTCCGCCCGGGAGCGTGAAGTCGATGGCGTTGCCGAGGAGATTGCCGAGGATGTGCGCGATCTTATCGCGGTCGGCATAGAGCACGGGGAGGTCGGGCTCGATCGCTACGGCGAGATCGAGCTTCTTCTTCGCGATGAGCGACTCGTTGAGCGCGCACACCTGCTCGACGGCCGACTCGATGCTGAATTCAGTTCGCGCGAGGGTCAGCTGATGCGCGGCTCCGCGCGCATAGGTGAGAATCTCGCCGATCATTTCGAGGAGCTGGCGGCCACCGCCGATGATCCCGCTTACACTCTCCTTCTGCCGCGATGTCAGCTCGCCGAGGATGCCGTCGCGGAGAATTTCGCCATGGGTGATGATCGCGGTGAGCGGCGTACGCAGGTCATGCGAGATGTTCGACAGGAACTGCGTGCGAAGCGCCGCCTCGTTGCGCAGTTCGGCAATGAGTCGCGACAGCTCGAGATTCTGCTCCTGCAGCGAGTTGAGTCGCTCGGCCGAGGTGTCGTCCATGTAGACGCGAGTCATCGCTAAATCATACGGCGAGCGTGTGTTTAATCCAATGATTGGCAGCCGTGCAACGGCTGGCCGTGACGGCGACGTGATGTCTATCACGCTCTCAGGAAACGAATGCGTGCTACTTTCCGTTGCTAATTGTGGCGGCGAGCCCATGCGTGGCATGCGGATTGCCTTCTATTACAGACTCTCTATTTGAAGGAGTACGACATGTCGATTACCCGGTGGCTCACTCCCCTTGCGCTGACATCCGCGCTGGTGATGGGCGCTTGCAAGAAGTCGGACAGCGCTCAACTCGCGCAGGACTCCACCGCGTACGCGCGAGACCTGCAGATGGCGAATCGCGACTCGGCCGCGCAGCCGCAATTGAATGACGCGGCTCCTGCACCCGCGGCCGCGCCGGCACCCGCGGCCGCCCCTGCCGCCGCGCCGCGCGCGCGAAGGGAGCCCGAGCGCACTACGTCCAAGCGTGAGCCGAACGCCCCGCGGACCACGGCGAACGGCAACACGGAAGTCCGTGGCACCAAGGGCAGCGAGGCGGCCGTCGGCTCCATCGCGACTGGAACGTCGATCGACATGACGTCGACGGAGCGCGTCTGCACGAACACCAATCACGTCGGTGACAAATTCACCGCGACGGTGAATTCGAACGTTGCCGGTACCAATGGCGTCACGATTCCCTCGGGTGCGAAGGCCGTGATCGCAATTTCGCAGCTCAAGCAGAGCGGCCATACGGGCGATCCGATCCAGATGACCTTCGACGTCACGAATCTCACGTGGGGTGACCGGAGCTATCCGATCGACGCCACGATCGACCACGTCGATGTAGACAAGGTACGAAACGCGAGCACGACGTCCGATGTGGCAAAGGTCGGCGGCGGAGCGGTCGTCGGCGGCATCATCGGGCAGATCATCGGGCACAGCACCAAGGGTGTCGTCATTGGCGCCGCGACCGGTGCTGCGGCCGGCACGGCGGTCGCGATGGGTACGGCCGGTTATGATGGCTGCGTGCCGGTGGGCGGCAACATCAAGATCCACCTGAACGCGCCCGCAGAGATTCAGAGCGAATAGTCGCTCGGCGAACGCCCGCGGGGCACCTGGCCCGCGGGCGTTTCGCCTACCGAGCTGGCGTTTAGCTGCGAACGCACTCAACCAAGTCAGCTCAGTAGTTGGTGGGTTCGTCAGCTGCAACAGTTTGTTAGTAGCCCGCGGCGCCGCCGCTGGTGCGAGGGTCCACCACACCTTCCCAGCCGTCATCCACCCGACCCACCATGATGACACGGCCGACGTAGCCGCCGGGGCTGAACGCCGCCGCTTCGATCGAGTGCCCCATCACGCGCATCGAGTCCACGGTCGCGAAGCCGAGCCCATTCGGCTCGTAGTGCACCTCGTCCGGCCATGCCTGATGGTGGATTCGCGGCTCCGTCATCGCGTCCGCGAAGCTCATGTGGTGGTCGATCACGTTGACGATCACCTGGGTCACGCTCGTGATGATGCGCGGGCCTCCGCGCGAGCCGATCACCATCAGCAACTGGCCCTTCGGATCGAGCACGATCGTCGGCGACATCGCGCTGAGCATGCGCTTGCCCGGCACGATCGAGTTCTGTTCGCCCTGTACGAGGCCGAACATGTTGGCCTGCCCCGGACGCGCCGTGAAATCATCCATCTCGTCGTTCAGAAAAAATCCCGCGGCGGCCACGTACACACCGGAGCCATAGAGATCGTTCAGCGTAGTCGTCGTCGCCACGGAGTTGCCGTTTTCGTCGATCACCGAAAAGTGCGTGGTGTTCACGCCCTCGGTCTTCGCGGTGCCGAATGCGCCCGTTTTCGTCGCGTGCGCGAGGTCGATCGTAGCGGCGCGGCTGTGCGCGTAGGCCTTGCTCGTGAGCTCGGCCACGGGTACCTGCACGAAGGCGGGATCGCCGAGCTTCGTGTTGCGGTCGATGAACGCGCGCCGAAACGCCTCGGCGAGCAAGTGGTAGCTCCTCACGCTCCCGGCAGGCGCCGCGGGGAACTGCTCGAGGATGTTGAGCGTCTCGAGCATCGTGATGCCGCCGGACGACGAGGGCGGCATCACGAGCAGCGAATAGCCGCGATACGTGCCCGTGAGCGGGGCGTGCCACACCGGAGCGTAGTGCGCCAGGTCCTCCTTCGTGATGATGCCCCCGCCGCGCTTCATCTCCGCCGCGATCGCGTCGGCGATCGGCCCCGAGTAGAACGCCGACGCTCCACTCTCCGCGATCGCGCGCAGAGTGTTGGCGAGAGCGGGCTGCCTGAACAGCGATCCGATCGCCGGCGGGCGGCCGTGCGGCATGAACAGCGCGGCGCCGGCGAACGGCGCGATGCGCTCCGAATTTCCCTGAATCGACTCGGCGAAGGCAATGTCGACCACGAACCCGCTATCGGCGAGGCGAATCGCCGGAGCCATCACCTTCTCGAGCGGCATGGTGCCGTAGCGCTCCAGCGCCGCGGCCATCCCCGCCACCGATCCTGGAACGCCCGATGCGAGATGTCCGATCTCGCTTCGATCCGTGACGTGCCCTCTCGCGTCCACGAACATGTCGCGTGTCGACGCGAGCGGTGCGACCTCGCGATAGTCGAGCGAGAACGATCGGCCGTCGTTCAGGCGGATGAGCATGTAGCCTCCGCCGCCGAGGTTTCCCGCCTCGGGGTGCGTGACCGCGAGGGCGAAACCAGTCGCCACCGCCGCG
>DATHJR010000561.1:0-2879 GCA_035286525.1 Gemmatimonadaceae bacterium
CGACTGCTTGACGTCCGCGACCACGCCCACGATGTCCCCCTCGAGGTGCGTCGAGTCATCGCGCCTGTAGCCGAAGGTCACATGCTTGCCGATGGGCTCCTCGTTCGGGAAGAATTGTCGCGCGGCGGTTTCCGTGATGAGGAGCACGCGATTTCCGCCGGCGACATCGAGCGGGCCAAAGCCGCGGCCGCGCACCATGCGGATCCCCATCGTGGGGAAGTAGTCGGGAGTCGCGACACGAACTTCGGCGTCCGGTTCGTCGGACGGCTTGAGGGGAGCGCGTCCCGACACGGTGAAGGTGAAGCCGAATCCGAAATTCGTGAGCGGCATGCCGAGGCCCGCGCCCGCCGATTGCACCCCCGGAATCGCGCGCATGTGCTCCATCACGGAACTCATGAACTGCGACTGCTGCGCGGGCGTCTTGTATTTCGCCTCGGGAAGGCTGAGCGCGAACGAGATCGAGTGATCGGTACGAAATCCGGGATCGACGTTCATCAAACGCGTGAAGCTTCGGATGAGCAGCCCCGCTCCAGCCAGCAGCACCACCGACAGCGCCACCTCGGCCACCACGAGCGCACGACGCGCGCGGTGATTCCCGGCCTGCTGGCCGCCGCCGCGCCCACCCTCGCGAAGTGTTTTCGAGATGTCGGGGCGCAGCATCGCTCGCGCAGGCATGAGCCCGAAGATGGCTCCGGTCACCACGGAGATCGCCAGCGTGAACGCGAGCACTGCGCCGTCGACATGGATGGAGGTCAGGCGCGGGATGCTCTTCGGCGCGGCCGACACGAGGAGCCTGGTGCCCGCGATCGCGAGCAGGAATCCGGCCGCGCCTCCCAGCAGGGACAGCACCATGCTCTCGGTCACCAGCTGCCGCACCAGCCGTCCGCGGCCGGCGCCGAGCGCCGTGCGCACGGCAAGCTCTCCCTCGCGTGCAACGCCGCGCACCAGAAGCAGATTGGCGACGTTGGCGCACGCGATGAGCAGCACGAACGCGACGCCGCCGAGCAGGATGAGGAGAGGCAGTCGCAGCTTGCCGGTGATCCATTCCTGCATCGGTACGACCAGAGCGCCGACATCGGAGTTGCTCTTGGGATATTGCTGCCGGAGGCGCGCCGCAATCGTGCTCATGTCGGCGCTCGCTCTGGCGAGCGTAGCGCCCGGCTTGAGACGCGCGATCGTGTTGATGTAGTCGGCGCCGCGACTGTTCGCGAGGTCGGCGGGGTCGTAGGTGAACGGATACCACAGCATAACGTCGGTGGGCCATGCCGAGCGAGCCGGGATGATCCCCGCCACGCGATACCGTTCGTTGTCGAGCGTGATCGGCGAGCCAACTAGCCCTGGGTCGCTGCCGAAGCGAGAGCGCCAGAGCGTCTCGTTCACGAGCACGGCCTTCGTTCCCTGCCAGGCCGTGTCCGACGGCGCGAAGACCGCGGTGCCCGCGATCGCATTCACGCCGAGAATCGGGAAGAAATTCGCGCCCACGTCGAGGCCGCGAATCTGTTCGGGGTCGCCCGCGCCCGTGATCACCGCGCTATGCCCACTCAGCACGGCCATCGATGTGAACGAGTGATTCTGCGCGCGCCAGTCATAGACGTTGGCGGGAGACGAAGTCGATCGCTGGCCGCGCATCGTCGATGCGACCATGACGAGCTGCGACGGCGCGGCGAATGGAAGCGGGCGAAGGAGAATGCCGCGGACGACGCTGAAGATCGCGGTGTTCGCGCCAATGCCGATCGCGAGCGTCAACGCGGCGACCAGCGTGAATCCCGGTGAGCGGCGCAGCGTGCGCACGGCGAAGGTGATGTCCTGGGTGAGCTCGTTCATCAACTCGCTTCGCATCGTCTGCCTCTCCCGTTGCTCGTCCTGCCGCTTGCAGTAGCGGCGTGCATCATCGAGGTCGCCGAACTGGCGTCGCGCCTCCGCGCGCGCGGCCTCGGGCTCCATTCCGGCGGAAATGAGCTCGTTGGCGCGCATGTCGAGGTGGAACGCAAACTCCTCTTCCACGGCCGCCGCGGAGCGCCGAAAGAGCGCCAGTCGAAAGACGCGCCGCCTGGTTGGACGCGGAAG
The DNA here is from genome assembly GCA_035286525.1 of Gemmatimonadaceae bacterium. Lineage (GTDB taxonomy): Bacteria > Gemmatimonadota > Gemmatimonadetes > Gemmatimonadales > Gemmatimonadaceae > FEN-1250. The sequence continues at coordinate 2,068 of DATHJR010000561.1, forward strand.
CATCGTTCAGGCCGTGCGCAGCACGCGCGTCACCGCGACGGCGAACTCCATCCACGCGGTGCGCTCATCGCGCAGCTGGCGGCGTCCGAGGGCGGTGAGGCGGTAGAACTTCGCGCGGCGATTGTTCTCCGAGATGCCCCACTCGCTGTCGACGGCGCCCTGCGCTTCGAGCCGGTGCAGCGCCTTGTAGAGCGCTGCGTCATCCACCTGGAGCGTGCCGCCGGAGCGCTCGCGGAGCCAGTTGGAGATGGCGTAGCCGTGCATCGGCTCCCACGTGAGCGTCTTGAGGACGAGGACGTTGAGCGTGCCGTAGATGAGGTCGGAGCCGGATCTGTTCATGATGGTTGGACGCCCTGAGCCGCTGGAGGGTTTGCACCGAGGCCCCACCTGTTCCACTGAACAGGTAGGTGGAGCGAAGATATGAGGCACCCACGCGCATCGCAAGCTATTTTCCGCCAACCGCGCCGTGCATCCCGGCACCGGCACTCGCCTCGAGACCACCCTCCAGACCATCATAGGTCCGTGCTGATCATACGAAGCGCCACTCCCGATGATGCCCTCGCCGTCGCCACCGTGCACGTGCGCGCCTGGCAGGAAGGCTATCGCGGGCTCATCGCCGACGACTACCTCGACGCCCTGCGACCGGAAGACCGCGCCGCGCGCTACGACCTCGGCGCCTCGGATCCCACCCGTCCCTCGACCACCGTGGCCGTGCGCGATGAGGTCGTCTGCGGATTCGCTACCATCGGCCCGTGCGGCGAGGCCGGCGCGCAGACGGGCGAGCTTCTCGCGCTGCACGTCGATCCATCTGC
>DATHJR010000562.1:0-10212 GCA_035286525.1 Gemmatimonadaceae bacterium
CCATCGCGGGTTCCGCCCGCTCCGCCCGCGCCCACGACCACCACTCCATGAGACCGACAGACTTTCTGCGCACGCTGCTCGCGTTCGTCATCCTCGTGACCCTGCACTACACCTTGCGTCCGCTGCTTGGCTGGCATGCAGGCCCGGACTTTCTAGTCATCGCGACACTTCTTGTTGCGATTCGCGTGCGCCCAGGTGTCGCGGCCTTGATCGGTCTCTGCGTCGGCCTCGTCTCCGACTCGGTGGACGTGCACGTGTTCGGAGCCGGTGCGCTCGCGATGACCGCAATCGCATTCACGGCGTCGTGGCTCAAGGCAGTCTTCTTTGCGGACGACGTGTTGCTCAACGGGCTGTTCTTTTTTCTTGGGAAGTGGGCCTTCGATGTCATCTTCGTGCTTGCGGGCCATCGAGGTGATTTGGGACAGGTCGCGATCCAGCTCTTCGTCTGGTCGCCGCTCACCGCGGCCGTGACGGCACTGTTCGGCCTCGTGGCGCTGTTGATTCTTCGCCCCGTGCTGCGAGCGCAGCCGACATGAGCTTTCATCCCAACGAGATTGCGCGGCGCGCGCGAATCGCCACGTGGGCCCTCCTCGGTATCTTCGGGCTGCTCATCTCCGCGTTTTTCAAGACGCAGATCGTCAACTACACCAAGTACTCGGCACAGTCGGAGACCAACCGCCTGCGCGAGGTTCCACTGCCGGCGCCCCGTGGGATCATCTACGACCGGAACAATCAGGTCATCGCGGAGAATGTTCCGGGGTATGCTGTGTCGATCATGTCGGCGAGCGCGGACTCGCTGCGCGCGGCGCTCACGAGGCTTTCCGCGATCATCCCGATTGCTCCCGAAAAAATCGACCTGTCGGTGCGACGATTCTCGCGGGCGAGAAATCGGCCGGTCGCGGTTCTCGCCGATGCCTCCTTCGATGTCGTCTCCGTGCTCGAGGAGCGGCGGATCGATTTCCCGGGATTGATCATCCAGTCGGCACCCAAGCGCTATTACCCCGACGGTGCCGCAGTCTCTTCCTTCGTCGGCTACGTCGGCGAAGTGACGGAAACCGAGCTGACGAACCCGCGCTACCTCGGCTACAAGACGGGGCAGTCGGTAGGAAAGAATGGGCTGGAGCGGCAGTACGAGGGACGCCTGCGCGGTCGCGAGGGCGTGCGCTTCGTCGAGGTCGACGCGCTCGGACGGGTCGTTCGTGAGGCGGGGGCGCGCGAAGAAGTCGCCGCCGAATCGGCCGCGCCGCTGTACACGAATATCGACCTGCCGCTGCAGCGGTTCATGGCCAACATCTTCGGTGATTCGCTCCAGGGCGGCGCGATCGCGATCGACCCGAAGACGGGCGGCGTGCTCGCCATGTATTCGGCGCCCAGCTACGACCCGAACCGGTTCGTCGGCGGAATTCCCGCGGAGCTCTGGAAGTCGCTCAACGCGGACCCGCGCCGCCCGCTCTTCAACAAGGTGACGCAGGGTCGCTATCCGCCGGGTTCCACCTGGAAGCTCGCGACCGCTGCGGTCGCGCTCGAGCGTGGACTCGTCAAGCTCGACGATCGCATGCCGGTCGCGTGCACGGGCGGCTATCAATTCGGCAATCGCTACTTTCACTGCTGGGAGCCGAAGGGGCACGGCAACCTGACGCTCGCGGAAGCGATCGAGAAGTCGTGCGACGTGTACTTCTATCAGCTGGGACTCAAGGTGGGCCTGTCGTCGCTCGTTGCGGGCGGGATCAAGCTCGGGGCGCGCGACAAGACGGCGATCGACCTTCCCGACGAGGCGCGGCCTACGTTCCCGTACGATGACGTCACGAACTACTACAATCGCAAGTACGGGAAGAACGGATGGAGCCAGGCCGTGGTCCTGAATCTCTCGATCGGACAGGGTGAGAACGCGCAGACCGTCGTCAGCATGGCGCGCTTCTACACTGCGCTCGCCACCGACGGCAGCGCGGCCAAGCCTGAGGTGGTGCGCGACAAGGCCGAGCGCACGCAGATTCTGCAGCTCTCCGCGGAGCAGCTGACGGGATTGCGCGCGGCGCTCGCGGGCGTGATCTCGAACGGAACTGCGGGAAGTGCGCGCATCGAGGGCGTCGTGCTTGCGGGCAAGACAGGCACCGCGCAGAACACCGAAGATCCACTGCACCACCACGCGTGGTTCGTCGGGTACGCTCCGGCCGGCGATCCGAAGATCGTCGTCGCGGTGATGCTGGAGTTCGGTGGACACGGCACGCGCGCCGCGCGCATCGCGTCCAAGATCATCCAGTCGTATCTGCACGTCGCCCCGACCAGCTTCATCAACACCGACGGCTGATGCGCCGCGTCGTCGCCGATTACCCTCTGATTCTCGCCGCGCTCCTGCTCTCGGGGTACGGCGTCGCGATGGTCTACTCCGCGGGACAGACGGACGTGCCGACGGTCGCCACGCTCGCGTGGATCGCGCAGATCCGATGGGTGGTTCTCTCCGTTTTCCTCGCGTATCTGGTCAGTCGCGCCTCGGTGCGCTTCGTCGAGTGGGCCGCGCTGCCGATCTACATCGTGACCTGTCTGCTGTTGCTCGCGCTGCTGAAGTTCGGCGGCGGCGCTGGCGATGCCGCGAGCTCCAAGAGTTGGCTCGTCATTGCCGGTCACCGGCTCGGACAGCCGGCGGAGCTGGCGAAGGTCTCCGTCATCCTCATGCTCGCGCGGGAGCTCGGCGCGCGACGCGAGGCACCGCGTTCGCTACTGGAGCTCTGGAAACCCGCAGTCGTCGTCGGCATTCCGTGGCTCCTCATCATGAGGCAGCCCGATCTCGGGAGCGGGATGGTGCTGATCGGGATCTTCTTCGCGATGCTCTTCTGGTCGGGCGTACCGCTCCCGCTGCTCATTCTGATCGCGTCGCCCGCCGTCAGTCTCGTGCTCGCGTTCAACACGAGCCTGTGGGGCGCGTGGTTTCTCGCCCTGCTCGCGCTCGTGCTCTGGTACCGACCGTACATGTGGGAGGGCGTCACGCTCATGCTCGCGAACGTGTTCATGGGCGTGCTCGCACCGATTCTGTGGGAGAAGCTTGCTCCGTATCAGAAGAACAGACTGCTGGTGTTTCTCGATCCGTCGATCGATCCCCGAAGCTCGGGATGGCACGTCATTCAGTCGCAGGTCGCCATTGGTTCCGGCGGATGGATCGGCAAGGGCTTCCTTCACGGAACGCAGAAGCGACTCGCCTTTTTGCCGGAGCAGCACACCGACTTCATCTTCGCCGTCGTCGGCGAGGAGCTCGGCCTGTTGGGCGTGACCATCGCGCTCTCGCTCTTCCTCTTTCTCGTTCTGCGCGCGGTGCGTGCGGCGGCGAACGCGAATGATTCGTTCGGAAGCCTCGTCGCATTCGGTCTCGCTTCGAGCTGGCTGGTGCACGTGACCGTGAACGTGGGCATGACGCTCAATCTCATGCCCATCACCGGAATTCCGCTCCCGTTTTTCAGCTACGGCGGGTCCTTCATGCTCGCGTGCTGGCTGTCGATCGGACTGATGATGCGCATCTCGAGCGAGGGGCGCGGCGGTCGCATCGGAGAGCTCGCGATCTGACCTCGCAGCGCCGCGCCGAACCCCACGGTTCAGCTTGCCGGAAGCTGACCGATCGGCCAGATTTCCCGAATGGCCTGGTTTCGTAAAGAGCGGAAGCCCCGGCAGCCGCGACGTGAAAAACTAGAGATCCCGCCTGATGCCTGGGAGAAGTGCGAGGCATGCGGCCACACGGATCTCCGTGAGAAGTTTGTCCGCAACCTCAACGTGTGTCCGAATTGCGACTTTCACCGCCGTATTCGTGCGGTGGATTACGTCAATCTGTTGCTCGACGACAACAGTTATGACGAGCTCGATGTCGACATTCGCTCCGTAGACCCACTCTCCTTTCCCGAGTATCCGGCGCGCCTCAAGAAGGCGCTCGCCAACGCCGGCGACTACGACGCACTGATGTCCGTTTCCGGGAATCTCGGCGGCATGCCGATCAATCTCGGCGTGATGGACTTCGCGTTCATGGGCGGCTCGATGGGCTCAGTCGTCGGAGCCAAGATCGCCCGTCTCGGGCAACGCTCGCTCGAGCGCAAGTATCCGCTGGTGCTCGTCTCTGCATCCGGCGGAGCGCGCATGCAGGAGGGCGTCCTCTCTCTCATGCAGATGGCGAAAACCTCCGCGCTGCTCGCACAGCTCGCCGAACGCCGCATCCCGTATGTCTCGATCCTCACGAATCCGACGACGGGCGGCGTCAGCGCGAGCTTCGCGATGCTCGGCGATGCCATCGTAGCCGAGCCGGGTGCGGTGATCGGTTTCGCCGGTCCGCGCGTCATCAAGCAGACCATCGGCCAGGATCTTCCCGAGGGATTTCAGACGGCCGAGTTCCTGCTCGATCACGGCATGCTCGATATCGTTTCGCACCGGCGCGATCTCAAGAGCTCCGTCGGCGGATTGCTGCGCCACATGAGTGGGCAGCCAGCCGCGACAAGCTGGGTGTCGCCCTGATCGATGCGGCCGGCGCGGCGCGCTCGCCGCGACAGATGGTGCTAGCTTAGCGCAAATGAACGAGCCGTCCGGAACGTCCCGCTATGCGAGGGCGCTCGACTATCTCTTCGCGCGAGTGACCGGCGGATGGAAGATGGGGCTCGAGCGCACCAGCGAGCTGCTGTCGCTACTCGGCAATCCGCACACACGCGTCCCCGCGTTCCACGTGGCGGGAACGAACGGCAAGGGAAGCGTCATCAGCACTCTCGAGGCGCTGCTGCGCGCGCAGGGGCTCCGCGTCGGCAAGTACACGTCGCCGCACCTCATCGATTTTCGCGAGCGCATTTGCGTCGACGGCGTTCCGATCAGCGAGCGGGACGTCGTGGAATTCATCGAGCGTTGGACGCCCGATGTCGAGCGGCTCGGCGCCACGTTTTTCGAGGCGACGACCGCAATGGCGTTCGAGCACTTCGTGCGCGAGAAGGTAGATGTCGCGGTGATCGAGGTGGGGCTCGGCGGCCGACTCGACAGCACGAACGTCATCACGCCTGTCGCCGCTGGCGTCTCGTCGATCGGCATCGATCACGTCCAGTACCTCGGTGACACGCTCGAGCTCATCGCCACGGAGAAGGCGGGGATCTTCAAGCGCGGTATTCCGGCGGTCATCGGCGAGAGCGACCCGAAACTTCGCGCGTTTCTCGCGGAGCTCGCGCGGGAGGCGGGATCGACGCCGGTGCGCGCGGTGGCGGATGAATGGAAGGTGTCCGACATCTCTGTGGCTCTCGACGGCACGCGCTTCACGCTCGCGACGCAGCGGGGCACGAGGAAGCTGCGCACGCCGCTCATCGGCAGGCACCAGGCGATGAATGCGGCGACGGCGCTCGCGATGCTCGAGAGCGCGGGCGCGCCGTACGCTGCGGCCGCAATCGATCCCGAGGCTGCGCTGGAGCGTGTCAGGATCGCGGGCCGATTCCAGAGCGTGGGCTCGATCATCTTCGACGTCGCCCACAATCCCGCCGGGTGCGCGGTGCTGTGCGAGACGCTGCTGGCAGTGAAGCCCGCGCGCCCGCTCACCTGCCTGATGACGGCACTGCGCGACAAGGATTGGCGAGCGATGATGACGACGCTCGCGCCGCTCGTCGATCGGTTCGTGCTGGCATCGCCGCCGAGTGTTCCGGCGGATCGCGCATGGGCGCTCGACGAGGCGCTTGCGTTCGCGATCGATCGCGGATGGCGCGCGACTGCGGAGCCGGATTTCGATCGCGCGCTGGCGGACGCGCGCACGGGGAACGGGACGACGCTCATTACGGGCTCGTTCCACACGGTTGGCGACGCCATGGCGCGCTTGCAGGTGTCTCCGCTCGTTGCGTAGATTCCTTTGATGTCCCCCGGCGCGTTACCTGGTTTTCGCGACTTCTATCCCACGGAGCTCGCGGAGCGGTCGTACATCTTCCAGGGTTGGCGCGACGTGGCCCGCCGCTACGGATTCGTCGAGTACGACGGACCACCGCTGGAGCCGCTGGAGCTGTACACGAAGAAGAGCGGCGCGGAGATCGTCGACCAGCTCTACAATTTCACCGACAAGGGGGGGCGCGAGGTCGCCCTTCGTCCGGAGATGACGCCGACGCTCGCGCGCATGGTGGCCGCGCGCGCGAACGCCATGCGGAAGCCGGTGCGATGGTTCTCGATCCCGCAGCTCTTTCGCTACGAGCGAGCGCAGCGCGGGCGGCTGCGGGAGCACTTTCAGTTCAACGTGGACATCATTGGCGAAGCCGATGTCAGTGCCGACGCGGAGCTGGTGGCATTGGCGATCGACGCCATGCGCGAGTTCGGGCTCACGAGCGAGGACGTCGTCGCGCGCGTCTCGGATCGGCGACTGCTCAACGCGCTGTTGCGCGGCATCGGAGTCACCGAATCACAGCATCCCGCCGCCTACGCGGCGCTCGACAAGCTCGATCGTGATCCGCGAGAAGTGCTGGAGGAGCGGCTGCTCGCTGCGGGACTGAGCGCATCGACGAGCGCGCAGCTGTTCGCGCTCGCCGGCGCTACGGCCGATGAGGCCGCGTTCACGCAGCTCGTGCAGGCGGCCGGGGCCACGGAGGAGTGGGACACGCTCCGTCGCTACCTCGATCACACCGAGTCGCTCGGCGTGCGCGACTGGGTGCGGCTCGATCTTTCGATCGTGCGCGGGCTCGCGTACTACACCGGGATCGTGTTCGAGCTGTTCGATGCGAAGGGAGAGCTGCGCGCCATCTGCGGGGGCGGGCGCTACGACACGCTGCTCGAATCACTGGGCGGAGTCAGCCTGCCCGCGCTCGGCTTCGGGATGGGCGATGTCGTGCTCGGCGAGTTGCTGCGGTCGCGCGGGAAGATGCCGCAGAGCGAGGCGTCGGTGGATGTGTGGGTCGCGTACGGCGAATCGGGCGGCGTCGAGGACGCGATGAGCGTTGCCGCGAAGCTGCGCGCGCGCGGCCGAAGCGTCGAGTACGCGCTCGGCAATCAGAAGCTCGCGCGGCAGCTGAAGGCCGCGCACGCTGCGGGCGCGAAGCAGACGGTCGTGGTCGCGACGCCGGAACTTGGGTCCGGAGAGGCGATGGTACGTCGAATGGATGAAAAGACGGAGCGGAAGGTGCGGCTCGATGCGTGGCTCGAGGAAACATGAACGGGATCATTACACACGGACGCAATGGCTGACGACAAGAAACTGACCACGCGCAAGGCGGATTTCAGCGCGTGGTATAACGAAGTGGTGTTGCGCGCAGAGCTCGCCGATTATTCGCCGGTACGCGGATGCATGGTCATTCGCCCCGACGGCTACGGCATCTGGGAGCGCATGCAGCGCACGCTCGACGACATGTTCAAGGAAACCGGACATCGCAACGCGTATTTCCCGCTGTTCATTCCACAGAGCTTCCTGAACAAGGAGGCCGAGCACGTCGAGGGCTTTGCGCCGGAGACGGCGGTGGTCACGCATGGCGGCGGGAAGCTGCTCGAGGAGCCGCTCGTCGTGCGGCCCACCTCCGAGACCATTATCTACGCGATGTTCGCGAAGTGGGTGCAGAGCTATCGCGACCTGCCTTTGCTCATCAATCAGTGGGCGAACGTCGTCCGCTGGGAGATGCGGACGCGGCTCTTCCTGCGTACGCTCGAGTTCCTCTGGCAGGAGGGACACACGGCGCACGCAACCCACGACGAAGCGGAGGAGGAAGCCCGGAAGATACTCGGCATCTACCGCGACTTCATGGAAGGCTACATGGCGATGCCGGTCATCACCGGACTCAAGACGAACTCGGAGCGCTTCGCCGGCGCGCTGCGTACGTACTCGTGCGAGGCGATGATGCAGGATAACAAGGCGCTGCAGGCGGGAACGTCCCACAATCTGGGACAGAACTTCGCGAAGGCGTTCGAGCTGAAGTTCCAGACCGAGGCTGGCGACGAAGCCTTTGCCTGGAACACGAGCTGGGGCGTGTCCACGCGGCTTGTAGGCGGGCTCGTGATGACGCACGGCGACGACAAGGGATTGCGCGTGCCACCACTGTTGGCGCCAACCGAGATCGTGATCGTTCCCATCTGGAAAACGAACGAGGACAAGTCGGTCGTGCTCGAAGCGGCGGGCACGCTGCTGCGGTCGCTCCGCGAATGGGAGCGACGCGAGCCCAATCGGCTGCGCGTGCATCTCGATGCGCGCGACAACATGAAGCCGGGCGCGAAGTACTACGAGTGGGAGCTGCGCGGCGTGCCTCTCCGCCTCGAGCTCGGCCCGCGCGATGTCGCGGCGAATCAATGCGTTCTCGTGCGCCGCGACACGGGGGCGAAGGAGACGGTCTCACTGGATACGGTTGGCGAGGATGCGGAAGCGTTGCTCGAGAAGATGCAGGACGAGATGCTCACCGTCGCACGAGACCGGCGCGAGGCGAACAGCATTCGAGGCGACATCACCTGGGCGCGCTTCACCGAAGTGATGAACGGCGACGGCGCGTTCGTCTATGCCGGATGGTGCGGCAGCGAGGAGTGCGAGCAGCAGATCAAGGAAGAAACGAAGGCGACGATCCGGGTCCTTCCCGATGAGGAGTTTCGTTCGTCTGAGCCTGCACAGCACTGTCTCAAGTGCGGGAAACCCTCCACGGTCGAGGCGCTGTGGGCCAAAGCGTACTGACACACTCGGGATTCACCCGCACCGCAACCGGAGAGCTGCGGTGCGAAGGCGTTTCGCTCGATGCGATTGCCCAGGCCGTCGGCACTCCGACCTACGTGTACAGCTCGCGAGCGATTCGCGATCAGTACGATGCGCTCGACCAGGCACTCTCGCCGGTGCCGCATCGGTTGCACTACAGCATGAAGGCGAACTCGAATCTCGCCGTGCTCCGGCTGCTCCAGCAGCGCGGTGCCGGGGTGGACATCGTCTCCGGCGGCGAGATGTATCGCGCCAGGCTGGCCGGATTCAGCGCAGACTCGCTGGTGTTCAGCGGGGTCGGCAAGTCGCCGCAGGAGCTCAGAGAGGCGCTCCGCGCGGGGATCCTCCTGTTTAACGTCGAGTCGCTGTTCGAGCTCGAGCAGCTGAATGAGATCGCGAGCGAGATGATGGTCCGCGCGCCGGTCGCGCTCCGCGTGAACCCCGAAGTGCAGGTGGACACGCCGCACCACTACACCCGAACGGGCGAGCGCGGAAACAAGTTCGGAATTCCGATCGACGAGGCGCTCGACGCCGCGCGGCGCGCGCTGCAGATGCCAAACGTCGCGCTGCGTGGGCTCGACATGCACATCGGCTCGCAGGTATTCCAGCTCGAGCCCTACCGCGATGGGCTCGTGCGTTTGCTCGAGCTCTTCGACGAGATGCGCGGGCTCGGTGCGACGGAGATTCGCTACCTCGACATTGGCGGAGGCTTCGCGGTCAGCTACGATGACGAGCTGCCGATGGATCTCGACGCCCTGGCTGCGGCGCTGCTGCCGAGGATCCGGGAGTCGGGGCTGTCGCTCATCGTCGAGCCGGGACGCTACATCGTCGGCAGCGCGGGCGTGCTGCTCGCACGCGTGATGCATCGAAAGAGGGCGGGCGGCAAGGAGTACATCATCACCGACGCGGGGATGAACGATCTCGTGCGCCCCTCCCACTACGACGCCTACCACGCCGTGGAGGCCGTGCACGCGCGCGATACGCGGTCCATCGTCGACGTCGTCGGCCCCGTGTGCGAGAGCGGCGACTTCTTCGCGCTCGATCGCGAGGTGGACGACGTCGTAGGCGGCGACCTGATCGTTGTGCGCACCACGGGTGCGTATGGGTACGTAATGTCGTTCAACTACAACGCGCGTCCGCGGGCGGCCGAGGTCCTGGTGGATGGCGATCGCTTCGCGGTGGTCACGCGGCGGGAGACCTACGAGGATCTCGTGCGACTCGAACCCCAACAGCCCGAATGGAGAACTGACTGATGCGTGTTGGAGTCCTCTCGGATTCGCACGATCGTGTGCCGGCAATTGCCGAATTCGCGAAGCTCTTTCGCGAGGCCGGCGTCGGCATGGTGTTGCACGCCGGCGACCACTGCTCGCCGTTTTCGCTGTCACCGCTCCTGGCAGCGGACCTGCCGTTCGCCGGCGTCTTCGGCCGCAACGACGGCGATCGCCAGGGGCTGCTCGCGGAAGCATCGAAGGGCATGGGCACGGAGCTCTACGACTCGCCCCATTCGGTGGATGTCGCCGGCGTGCGGTTGCTGGTCATCCACGATCTGAGCGACGTGGCCGAGCGCTCGG
>DATHJR010000563.1:0-2374 GCA_035286525.1 Gemmatimonadaceae bacterium
CTTCGATGACCGTGATGGTGATGTGGCCGGGCGCGACTGCGCAACAGATGCAGGACGAAGTGCTCAACCGCATGGAAAAGAAGTTCGAGCAGCTCGACCATTTCGACAAGGTCGTCACGTTTGCGCGTCAGGGCTACGCCGGCATGACGCTTACCGTCAAGGGTGGCACGTCCCACGCGGATCAGCGCGAAGCCTGGTACCAGGCACGCAAGAAGTTCAGCGACATCAAGCTCGAGCTGCCCGACGGCGTCATCGGCCCGATCTTCAACGACGAATACGGCGACGTCACGGGACTCCTTTATGCCGTCAAGGCCGACGGCATCGATCAATGGGAGCTGTCCGACATCACCGAAGACATCAAGCGCCGACTGCTCAAGGTGCCGATGGTCAAGAAGATCGACATCTATGGCAAGCAGGCCAAGAAGGTCTATGTGGAGTTCTCGAACGAGCGCTTGGCCGCACTCGGAATCACGCCGCTGCAGATCGCAGAAAGCCTGCGGAGCCAGAACATGGTGCTGGCGAGCGGCCAGGTCGACACTCATTCCGACCGTGTGATGGTGCGGGTTAGCGGACAGTTCGCGAATCTCGAGGACATACGCAACGTGCCGATCGCCGCGGGTGGACGACAGCTCAAGCTCGGGGACTTCACCACCGTCACGCGCGGCTATGAGGATCCGCCGCAGTACACGGTGAGGCACAACGGCCAGCAGGTGCTGATGCTCGGTATCGTCATGACCGACGACGGCAACATCGTCGAGCTGGGCAAGTCGCTCGAGTCGGCGGTCGCCAAGGTTCAGTCGGAGCTTCCGTACGGTGTGGACCTCGAGCGCGTCGCCGACCAGCCTACGGTGGTCAGCGAATCCGTCTGGGAATTCGAACGCTCGCTGCTCGAAGCGCTCGCGATCGTGCTCGCAGTGTGCCTGTTGAGCCTCGGCTGGCGCACGGGCATCGTGGTCGGGCTGTCGGTGCCGATCGTGCTGGGCGTCGTCGTGATCGTGATGCTCGCGATGGGCTGGAATCTGGAGCGTGTCTCGCTCGGCTCCCTCATCATCGCGCTCGGCCTCCTGGTGGACGACGGCATCATCGCGGTCGAGATGATGGTCGTGAAGATGGAGGACGGATGGGACCGCGTGAAGGCGGCCGCGTTTTCCTACGCATCGACGGCGATGCCCCGACTCACGGGCGCGCTCATCACCACCGCAGCGTTCATGCCGATTGGGTTGTCCAAGTCGACCACCGGTGAATACGCGGGCGGCATTTTCTGGATCGTCGGCACGGCGGTCGTGTTCTCATGGTTCGTGTCGGGGGTGATCACGCCCTACCTCGCGGTGAAGATGCTGCCGGACTTCAAGAAGCACGGCGACGGCGGGGACGCGTATCACAGCCCGTTCTATCGCAAGCTGCGCGGCTGGATCGAGTTGGCCATGGCACGACGCTGGTGGGTGATCGGCGCGACCATGGCGGCATTTGCGTTGGCTATCGTCGGAAGCCGTCTCGTCCCGCAACAGTTCTTCCCGAACAGCGACCGTCCGGAGCTGGTCGTGGAGCTGCGACTCAAGGAAGGCTCTTCGTTCGACGCGACGACCGAGCAGGTCAAGAAGATGGAAGCGGTGCTCGCCAAGGACGAGGACGTGGGCTTCTACACCGCCTACACGGGTGCTGGCCAGCCGCGCTTCTATCTCTCGCTCAATCCGGAGCTGCCAAACCCGGGCTACGCCGTGTTCATCGTGATGACGAAGGACGTGAAGGCACGTGAAAAGGTGCGCGCGCGACTGATGGAGATGGCCAATGATCGCTTCCCGGAAGTGTGGGTGCGCGTCACGCGGCTCGAGCTCGGCCCGCCAGTCGGCTTCCCCGTACAGTTCCGCATCGTCGGCCCGGACACGCAGAAGGTGCGAGAAATCGCGCGCGACGTCGAGGCGGTGGTGGCTGCGAGCCCCAAAGTGCGCGACGTGCAGCTCGATTGGAACGACCCTGTTCGCACGCTGAGAGTCGACGTCGATCAGGACAAGGCGCGTGCGCTCGGCCTCGCGCCGGCGGATGTGTCGTTCGTGACCCAGACGCTCATGAGTGGCGCCACGCTGTCGCAGTTGCGCGAGCACGAGGACTTGGTCGACATCGTCGCCCGTGCAGTGCCGTCGGAGCGGCTCAACCTCGACACCCTGAAGGGCGTCAACCTCTACACGCGTGAAGGTGCCGTCGTGCCGCTGTCGCAAGTGGCGCGTGTGCGCAACGAGCTCGAAGAGCCGGTGCTATGGCGGCGCAATCGAGACATGGCGATCACGGTGCGCGCGGACGTTAAGGACGGCGAGCAAGGCGTATCGGTGACCAACGAGATCCAGCCGCACCTGAAGGACATCGAAGCCAGGCTGCC
>DATHJR010000564.1:0-3250 GCA_035286525.1 Gemmatimonadaceae bacterium
GGCGCGATCGTCAACATCGCCGACCTCGCGGCCCTCGAGACGTGGCCGGAGTACATCCCGCACGGCATCTCGAAGGCGGGCGTGATGCAGATGACGCGCGCACTCGCGCGTAAGCTCGCCCCGGCGATCCGCGTGAACGCCGTGGTCCCGGGCGCCGTGCTCCTGCCGGAGCACTGGACGAAGGAAGACGCGGACAAGCTGATTCGAACTACGCCGCTCGGGCGCCTCGGCGCGCCGGAAGACGTCGGGCATGCGGTCGTCTATCTGCTCGAATCCGACTATGTCACCGGCGACGCGGTCGTCGTCGACGGCGGTCGGCATCTGCGCTGAGCGCCGGATGCTGCCGCTCGCTCCCCAGCAGCACTACGGCACGATCATCATCGTGGGTGGCGGCTGCTACGGCTCGTACTACCTGCGGCAGCTCGGCCGCGCGGCGCGCGCCGGAGCGTTGACGGCGGAACGAATCGTGGTCGTCGATCGCGACGAGCACTGTCGTGTGTCGGCCGAGCTCTCTGAGGCGGATCCATTGCCGGCTACTTTGGCAATCGATAGCTGGAGCTCCTTTTTCGATGTCTATCTGGACGGTGCCGCCGAACGATCCGCGAGCGAGTCGACGAGCGCGCCCGACGCGATCGTTCCTTCGCCGCTGATGCCGCATTTGATGTACGAATGGCTCGCGCGCCGGGCACGCGCACGCTGGCCAGGGCGCGCGGTGGAGACGCGCCCGCTCGACGCGCCGAGCGGCATTCCCTGGCAGCGTCGCGGTCCGGACGACACCCAGTATGTGAGCTTCGCCGAGTGGATTTGTCCCGTGAACTGCATCGAGCCCGCGCTATGTCCGGCGACGCGCGGGGAGCGCAGCTGGAGCATGCCGCCCGCCGTTCTGGCGGCCACGAACGAGGCGCGGCGCAACGGGCGGAACCTTGCGGGCCCCGTCATCTTTCATTGTCAGCACCGTGCGTATGGCGTCGGAATGTTCGACACGAGCGACGTGGTGGCTGGCGACGCACTGGTGCAACGCGTTGCCGAGGCGGGCCCGGTGGAGGTGCTCGTCGGAACGGTGTCGCACTGCCACGGAGCGCTGAGCGTGCTCGCGGTTGGCGAATAGAGTCGGCTGACTCCTGGAGAAATGGGGCCAACGTGGGACAGACGTACGAATACGATGTGGTGATCATAGGAGCGGGCCCCGCGGGGCTCACGGCCGGACTGTATGCCGGACGCGCCATGCTCAAGGCCGTGATGCTCGAGCGCCTGGGCGAGCCGGGCGGCGAGATCCTCAACACGGAGCTCGTGGAGGACTATCCGGGCTTCGAGTCCATTTTCGGACGCGAGCTTGCGGAAAAGTTCGCGAGTCACGCCGCCAAGTTCGGAGCGGAGCTGCGCACCTTTGTGATCGTGGAGCGTGTCGAGCGCGGCGAGGATGGCATTTTCTCCACGACCACGGACGACGGCGACGTCTACCGCTCGCCCACCGTCATTCTCACAGCGGGCGGAACGCCGATCAAGCTCGGTGTGCCCGGTGAGGAGCTCTACGCCGGGAAGGGCGTGTCGTACTGCGCGATTTGCGATGGCCACTTCTTTCGCGGACACACGATTGCAGTCGTTGGCGGTGGTGACGCGGCGCTCGAGGAGGCGGACTTTCTTACGCGCTACGCGGAGAAGGTGTATCTGCTCCACAGGCGCGACGAGTTTCGCGCGTCGAAGCTGGTGCAGCACCGCGTGTTCGACAATCCGAAGATCGAGATCGCGCGCAACGTCGTCGTAGAGGAGATCGTGGGCGATGACACGGGGCTCGTCACGAGCGTGCGCCTGCGCAACGTGCTCACGGAGGAGCGTTCCCCGCTCGCCGTGAGTGGCGCGTTCATCTTCATCGGCTTTCGCCCGAACACCGGTGTGCTCGTCGACCACGTGCAGCACGATGCCGGCGGCTACATCATCACCGACTCGAACATGGAGTCCTCCGTGCAGGGACTCTTCGTTGCGGGTGATGTGCGCTCGCAGCTGACGCGGCAGGTAACGACGGCCGCCGGCGATGGCACGACCGCGGCGATCGCCGCCGAGAAATACATCACGGCCTTTCGCCGACACGAGCCCAGCGAGATCCTGAGCAGCGGCGGCTACACGTCATGAAGGTCCAGACGCTGACAGTCGGACCCCTCGAGGAAAACTGCTACCTCGTCATCGACGAGGCGACGAATCGAGCCGTCCTCATCGATCCGGGTGACGAGCCGGAGCGCATCCTCGATGCGCTGCACGAGTCAGGAGCGACGCTCGAAGGCGTCTGGTTGACCCACGCGCACTTCGATCACGTGGGCGGCCTCGCGGGCGTTCTGCGCGCGCATCCCGTCCCGGTGCACATGCACCCGCTCGATGCGCCGTTGCATTCGCGCGCCGTCGACTCCGCGCTTCGCTACGGCATCCGAATCGAGACGCCTCCGCCGGCAGACAGCGAGCTCGCCGAGGGCGATCGCCTGAAGGTAGGGTCGCAGGAGCTGACTGTCATGCACGTCCCGGGGCATGCGCCCGGGCATGTCGCCTTCTACGATCAGACCGCCGTCTTTGGCGGCGACTGCCTGTTCGCCGGCTCGATTGGCAATACGAGCATCGAGTTCGGCGATCGCGACACACTCGATGCATCGCTGACGCGGCTCGTCGCGCTCGGCGATGAGCTCACGGTCTATCCCGGGCACGGGCGCGCGACGACCATCGGTCGCGAGCGCGCGAGCAATCCGTTCCTGCTCGGCACCGCGCGTCTGGTGCGCCTCAAGAGGTGAGCGTGCGGGCGCCGAATGCCCTGCGCCCGCACGCGGGGTGGCCGGCGCCGGTGGCGGGGCTGCTGCTCGCCGCGTGGCTCGGGGCCACGCTGTATTTCTCAGCGGTGGTCACCCGCGCGGCATTCGCCGTGCTTCCCTCGCGAGCGATGGCAGGGGCGTTGGTGGGCCAAACCCTCCCCGTGCTCTTCGACACCGGAATTCTCGTTGGTGTCTGCCTCGTCGCTCTGGCCCTGCGCTCGGCCGGCGGCATCGTGCGCACGACGTCGCTCGTGGGCGGCGCCATCATCGCGGCGCTGACGGCGGTCGCTCGCTTCGTAATTCTCGCGCGCATCGCACGCCTGCGGCTTTCGATGCCAGGGGCCGTGGACTCGCTCGCCGTGACGGATCCCGCCCGGCGCGCCTTCGGCCAGCTCCACGCGCTATCGGTGGGCGCGCTCGGCCTCGCAATGCTCACCGGCATCGTAGTCGCCGTGGTG
>DATHJR010000565.1:0-4407 GCA_035286525.1 Gemmatimonadaceae bacterium
AGCAGTCGTTCGATTGGTGAGAGTGCGTGTTCGCCATCTCAGACGCCCACGAATGGCGATGAAGCCGTGCACACGTCCGAAAACGTATTCCGGTATAGCATAGTCGGATTTCTCATGGCGATGAGGCTGATGTCGCTCTCCTGGTGAGGACGCCCAATGCCGAAACTTTCACACATCCGTAAGTGAGACGCGCTATGGGGTGCGCCCGTGACCGATGCGAGTGCGCCGGCTCAGCGCTCCGTTGGCCCCCAGCCGCGTATCTGCTGGTCGAATCGCGCGCGCGCCGCATCGACCTCCAGCAGGTGGGCGCCCGACCAGTCGATCAGCGATCTCACAATCTTGCGGAGCGTCGCGCCGAGCGGTGTGAGGGCGTACTCCACCCGCGGCGGCACCTCCGGGTACATGGTTCGGCGGACGAGCCCATCCCGCTCCAGGCCGCGCAGCGTGACCGTGAGCATGCGCTGGCTGATGCGGGGGATGCGCCGCAGGAGCTCGCCGAAACGCAGCGTGCCCTCGGTGCCGAGCACGTGGAGCAGTGGTACCGACCACTTGTCGCCGACGCGCGCCAGCATCTCGTGCGCGCGGCAGTTGGCCTCCGTGTGCTGGAGCTCCGGCGGCTCCGATGTCACCGATGTCACCGATGTCGCCGATGTTAGGCCACCGACAGTGGCGCGCGTTCCCTTGGTTGCCATGGTTCCTCCGAGATAACCGAGGCACGTTCGAATGCGTTCTTCACCACGCCGCCCGCAGCCCGTAGGTTCCTGATCGTTACCTATCGGAACCTACGCATAATACGTGACCAAGTCACTGGGGGTAAGTATGGCGGAGTCCACGACGCTCAACTTCGCGCTCATCATCGGCAGTACGCGCCCGAACCGCTTCGCCGAGGTTCCGGCCCGGTGGGTCGCCGAGGCGGCGGCGGAACGATCCGACTTCACGCTCGAGATTCTCGATCTCCGCGACTGGCCGCTGCCGTTCTTCGACCAGCCCGCGTCGCCAGCGAGAGGAGGCGGCGGCTACTCGAACCCGGTGGTCGAGCGCTGGCGCGACCGGCTCAGGGAGTTCGATGGCTTCATCGCAACCGCGGCCGAGTACAATCATGGACCGACGGCGGTGCTCAAGAACGCGTTCGACACGGCGTACGCCGAGTGGAACAAGAAGCCGATCGCCTTCGTCGGCTACGGCGGGGTGGGTGGCGCGCGCGCGGTGGAGCAACTCCGAATGGTTGCCGTCGAGCTGCAGATGGCGCCCGTCATGCGCGCGGTGCACATAGGGCTGGAGCCATCCCTTGGCGTGATGATGCACGGCAAGGCGCTGGATGACTACCCGTATCTCGCGGAGAGTCGCACCGCGATGTTCGACCAGCTCGTCTGGTGGGGGAGCGCGCTCAAGGGGGCGCGCGAGGCGACCGCTCTGGCCGCGGCGATTGCGGCATGACCTCGCGAAAGGTTGTCGCTCAGTTGGCGATGATCGGCGCGCTCCAGCGGAAGGTTCCCCACTCCATGACGAGCGTGCCCTTCTTCGCGCCCGCCGGCACGATGGAGACGGTGAACTCTTCCACCGGCGAAGTGGTCTTGTCGACCAATAGGCCCTTCTTGCCGAGGTCGAGCTTCGAGTCGTATTCGGTTCCCCATTGTCCGGATTGTTTGTTCACGATCAGATCCGCTTTACCATCCTCGCGCGGCACGGTCCACAGCGTATAGGTGCCGGCGGCCAGGGGTAGGCCGGCGAGCGTGATCGGCGCGGACGTCATGAACTGCGTGGCCGCGTTGGCGCCGGTGCGCCACACCTGGTTGAACGGCACGACGTTTCCGAGCAACACGCGCCCGCGCGCGAGCGGACGCCCGTAATCGACCGAGAGATTCGCGGCGCCGACGGTGGCGCGCGCGGTATCACGCACGCTCAACTGCTTCATTCCGCCAGCAGCCGTCTCGAGCGCCGCGAACTGCTGACCGATCGCCTCGACGTCCGGCATCGTCGTGAGCCGACGCACCTCGACAAGGTACGTCGATCGCGCTCCCGAATAGGTGAGCATGTGATGCAGCGAATCGAACGTCGCGTCACCATAGCCCGCCAGCCAGTCGTGGTGCAGATCGGCCTTGTTGGCGGCGACCAATCGCACGACGCCGTGGTGCAGCGGGAAGTGATCGAACTCCCGGTCGATATAGTATTGCCGCAGCACCACGCTGTCTCCCGGCGCGACGGCGTGCCTCAGCGCTGCGCCGAAATACAGGTCGGTGAGGCTGTACATCTGCGGGAGATGCGGCATCGTCAGCGCGCCGCCCGTCGCGAACGCGCTCTTTTTCGTGCCCGAGGAGTCGCTCTTCGTGATGTGCACCGAGTCCGCGCTCACTTCCGCAACCACGTGGCGCTCCCGCTGGTTCGACGGCTCGCTCGGCGTGATGATGTCCATCTCGAGATGCTTGATGGTTCCATCGGTGGCCAAGCGCATCGTGGTGTGACGACGGCGAACGCGCGGGAAGCGGTCGACTTCGTCGCTCACGATCTCGTCGCCGCGGCGCGTGACGCGCTCGACGGAGATGGTGTCGTTCCCCAGAAGAGCAAGGAAGCCGTACTGCTCGGGAGCCTGATTGGATTGGCAAGCCGCGAGGGCGAGAAGGGCAATCGTGAATCGATTCATGGGCGATTGCTGGATAGAGCGAATGCGACCGTGATCCGTCCACATCGTGTGGGTTGTGTCATGCCCACATGCTCTCACCGTGGGAGACCATCGGCAAT
The DNA here is from genome assembly GCA_035286525.1 of Gemmatimonadaceae bacterium. Taxonomy (GTDB): domain Bacteria; phylum Gemmatimonadota; class Gemmatimonadetes; order Gemmatimonadales; family Gemmatimonadaceae; genus FEN-1250. The sequence goes on from DATHJR010000565.1 coordinate 2,740, forward strand.
CCCAAGGAAGCAGTTCACACACATTCCTGACAGACTGCCTAGCGAAGCGGAGCCCTCGATTCGTGCGCGGCGCGGTGCGTGACGGGCACGTGACGGATACGCCTCAACTCTCTTTCACAAGTTCGAGCCGACGGATTCGTGCATCCCGTCGGCTCGACACAATACTTGCCGTCACTCGGTCCCGGGCCCGCCAACTCAAAGCATCAAGGTTGGGGCGCGTAAAAGAATTCTTCCTTCACGATCTTGCCGTCGGCTACCGTGTACTTGGCCATCTCCTTCATGGTCGAGCGCATCCCCGTGGGCTTGAACGTCGTCTCGAAGTTGAAGTACACGGCGAATTCTCCATCGCCAATGTATGGTCCAGCGACATCCGCCGAGTGTACGACCATGTTCTCCGCCCACCAGCGGTTCTTGCCGCGAACAGCGTCAATACCCCTCTGCTCGGCGGGCATGTCTCCGGAAGCGACGGGCTCGATGCTGACAATCTTCTCCGAGTAGAGCTTGTCGACCGCGTCGTCGTTGCGTCCCGCGCGGCAGAGGTCGACCAACTCCTTGGCGACCGCGGCGGTGGAGCTCTCGGTTGTATTCGTTGTGGGCATGGTGTCCTCCATGAGGTTGGGGAAATAATACTAACGCCATCGCTCGAAGGGACGTCGTAACGGTTATGTGACCCTTGATTGGAATTCGTTCGGTTGGGTGCGGGAGTCAACGCGTCTGACGAACAACAGATCCACGCCCTTTCTCGCATCGCCGTTGAGCGTCGTCGAGCTCAGCGGGTTCGTCGTCCCTGCACGACGAGCACCATGCCGCCTCAGCGGCGAATTGCCAGGAAGCTGAACGTTCGAGCGACTGCTCGCACGATGGAGTCGTCCACGAATCCACTGAGCTCGATGACCCGATCTTTGTTATCGCTGACGATGCAGCGAGTCTCGTCGGCGATCGCGCGGTAGACGCCGTTCTCATACAGGCGAGTCGCTGCGGTACCCGCGAGCATCGTCCCAGCCTTGACGTAAACGCGACTCGCCGGGCTGACGTCCTCGCCCTGAAGCACCCAGCCGCTGTCTCGCTGCTCGAAACCGAGGTCCTCCGCCCTGGACTCAAGGCTTCCGAAGCGAACGCGAACGTCGATGAACTGATCTGCGTGCGGAGCATTGTCGCGAATGGTGAAGCTGCACTCGCCGCGTCTTGGTCGCGTCCACTTGGATGGCGACGAGCTGCCCCAGCGAGGCGGAGTTCGGAATGCAATTGCGCATTCGCGATCGGTGATTTGGCGTGGGTGTGCTGCCGATGACCGCGTGAATGGAACGATGCAGGCAAGAGTTAGAATCGAGCGTTGAACGCGATCGCGTGGTCGCATCAGGCGGTGGGGGTGTGGGAGTGCGAGGTGAACCGACGAACGGCCCATCTAGCCCGTTGGTAAGTGCACGGCGGATGTCACCGCCTATGACGGCGCAGAGAACACCGCTAGCACTTCATAGATGCCCGGAGCAAACGTCGCGATCGTCATCGCCTCCGTCAGGAACGGCGACGCGTCGGGACGTTCGCGCATTCGTTGGTAGTCGTCTACCGTGCGCCATTGTGCATACATCGTCACCTTGGTGCCGTCCAAACTGCGGTGGAGCGCAGCGGACAGAAACCCGGGCACGTGCCGGACACTTGATTCCGTGG
>DATHJR010000566.1:0-11407 GCA_035286525.1 Gemmatimonadaceae bacterium
CGCTCGAGGGCCTCGCGTCGCGACCGGCTCACGCGTAGTCGCACGCCCCCCTTCATCTGCAGCTCGTAGTCGCCGCCGCCGCCGCGATGCAGCGCCTCCACGAGGTCGAGACGCACGATCACGGAGCGGTGCACGCGCATGAACCGGTCTGGATCGAGCCGCTCCTCGAGCGTCTGCATCGCCTCGCGGATCACGTAGCGGCGCTCGCCGACGTGCAGCTCCGCATACGGTCCGGCGGCGCTGATGTAGTCGATCTGCGCGACGGGAATTGGCCTCACCTGTCCGTGCATCTCGACCGCGATGCGCTCGAGATAGTGCGCGTTCGCCGCCGCCACTGCCTTGGAGGATCGCTGACGCGGATCCGTCTCGCTCTCGCGCAGCATCGCGAGCAGCTGGCCGCGCGCGAGATCGAGCCCCTCGAGCGCCAGCGTCCGGCGCGCGCGCCGGAACGCCTGCTCGAAACGCTCGTCGTCGAACGGCTTCACGAGGTAATCGACCGCCGCGATGTCGAACGCCTGGAGCGCGTAACGATCGAAGGCCGTCACGAAGATCGTCATCGGCATCTTCTCCGGCCCGATCTCCTTCACCACGTCGAGCCCGTTTCTCCTTGGCATCTGCACGTCGAGAAACACGAGATCGGGCTTCAACTCGCGAATCGCCTTCACCGCGGCGTCTCCGTCCGCGGCCTCGCCGGCCACGTCCACACCGTACTCTCCGCGGAGAAGGTCGTGGATGCGGAGGCGGCCGAGCGCCTCGTCGTCGACGATGAGCACACGAATCGGAGGAAGCCCGGACAGCGGGGGGGCTTTTTCGCGATCAGCGCCGATCATCGCTCGTCGATTCCGTTCCCTCCACTCGCAGCTCGGCGCGATCGCGCGTCGCCGGCAGACTCACCTCGGCGACTGTCAGCTCGTTCACACGAGCGAGCGAGAATCGGCCGTTCGCACCGTACAATTGTTCGAGCCTCGCGCGAGTATTCCGCAGCCCCACGCCATCGCTCGGCCCCGGAGACGACTCCGCGCCGCCGGGCCCATTGTCGGTCACGCGCATCACCAGAGTCTCTCCCTCGAGCAGCGCCTCGATCTCGAGTCGCCCTGCTTCGGTCATCTTCTCCACCCCGTGCCGGATTGCGTTTTCGACGAGCGGTTGCAGAATCATACTGGGGACCATGACATCGAGCGCGCGATCATCGAGCAGTCGCAGCACGTTGAGCCCTGGGAAGCGCACCTGCATGATGTCCAGATAGCGATCGAGCAGATCCAGCTCGCGTCGTAACGTGATCTGGGGCTCTCGGGCGTCCTCCATGCTGAAACGCAGCAGCTCGCTCAATCGCGTGATCATTCTCCGCACCCCGCGGGGGTCGCGCTCGACGAGTGAAGAGACGGCGTTCAGCGTGTTGAACAGGAAGTGCGGATCGAGCTGGCTTCGCAGCGCCTCGAGCCGCGCCTCGGCCAGCTGCGCCTGCAGCTGTGTCGCCTGTTCGCGGCGCGCGCCGAGCCGCAGCGAGTACGCGCGCGCAAGTCCGGCGGCCAGGACGCCGAGGTAGATCACGAGCGCGTTGACAAATCCGTACCAGAGCGGCGGACCTTGCCCGCGCTCGCTGCCGTCGGCTCGCGGCGGCCGTTGCAGCAGCAAGTCTCGCAGCTCGTGCCCGACGACGCTCATGCCCAGCGCGATCAAAACGCCGACCAGCGCGAGAAGAAGGTAGTTCATCCCGCGCGACATCCGCTCGGAGCGTGCTCGACCGGCCAACGAGACGATCAGAGGCGTCAGGAGCGCCCACAGCGCCGCCTCCGCGAGCGCGATGAACACCCAGGTGGTGAGCGTCCCATCGGGTCGCCTGCCGGGAGGGCCCGGATCGAACGCGTGATTCGCGATCGTGAGCAGGGCGTAGATCAGCCAGAAGCCGACGATGAACGAGATGTCCCGTCTCGTGAGCGGAAAATGCTCCGTCGGCACACCGCTTCGGTGCGCCGCGTCCCGCGTGTCGTGATTGGTCGCGCCGAGTCCCGGGGTCGTCACGAGGTGAAGGATATGTGCTGTGCGCGCTCACGCGAGGGCGCGAGTCACCAGCTGCACGCAGGCATGCATGGGTTGCACGAGGCGGTTGCACGCAAGCTCGCGCTCGCTTGGCGCGGCGCTCCTGTCGATTCGCGAACGACCTCGGGTGCCGCTGGTGTCGTGCCGAGGTCGATTCGGAACACGAGCGTGCAACTCGTGACATACCAGCAACTTAAGCCAGGCCAGCAAGTAAAATTTACATGTCGGGATGAAGAGACTCGCGAGGAGCGCGGGCCCCCGGCGAAGGAGATCGAACACTTGAAGAGGCGAGAGGTCGCGATGTCGACGTTCAACAAGCTGTTCACCGGTTCGGTACTGACTGCAGCGCTTGTGGCGCTGGTTCACACGGGAACGTGGGCGCTGCGCACATCGCGTACGCTCGATGCCGCTCAGGCGCTCGCAGTCGCGCCGGTGATCGCAATGTCCGCCAACGGCACGGTGGCATCTCAATCGAGCGATTCGGCAGACTCGTGCGCAAAGACATCTCGCCAGGTCGCACACTGAGTACCGGTGCATTCACAGCTGACAGACAGGCGTTCGCGCAGACGCGAACTGGCAATGGGTCCATAGAGCTTCACCGCGACGATCGTCGCACTGCAAGGAGACAGGATGAAGAAGAAGCTGATCACGGTCGCCATTGTGGCGATGGCAGCAGTCACGAGCGGATACGTGCTCTACCGCCGCGCGCACGCCGACGCGACGCCGGCGTATCGCACGGCCGCCGTTCAGCGCGGGAATCTCGAGTCGACCGTGGCCGCAACCGGCACGCTCGGCGCCGTCACCACCGTGCAGGTCGGCACGCAGGTGTCCGGTCAGATCTCGGCCATCTTCGTCGACTTCAATTCCAAGGTGAAGAAGGGGCAGCTCATCGCGCGCATCGACCCGACGCTGCAGCAGCAGGCGGTGGAGGATGCGCAGGCCGGTGTAGCTCGCGCACAGGCGCAGCTCACGCAGACCAGGCTCGAGTACGATCGCAACAAGCTCCTGCACGACCAGAAGATCGTGACCGATCCGGAATTCAACACCGCCCAGCTCAACTATCAGGTTGCGAAGGCGAACGCCACGTCGGCGCAGATCGCGCTCGACAAGGCGCGGCAGAATCTGTCGTACACCTCGATCTATGCACCCATCGACGGCATCGTCGTCGAGCGCGACATGGACGTGGGGCAGACCGTCGCGGCGAGCCTGTCCGCGCCACAGCTCTTCGTGATCGCGAAGGATCTCTCGCAGATGCAGATCCTCGCGACCGTCGATGAGAGCGACATCGGGCAGATCAAGAATGACCAGCCCGTGACCTTCACGGTGCAGGCGTATCCTGGCCAGATCTTCACGGGCGCGGTGCGGCAGGTGCGCATCAACTCCACCACGGTGAACAACGTCGTGAACTACACGGCGGTGGTCGCGGTGAGCAATCCCGACGGCAAGCTGCTCCCAGGCATGACGGCCACGGCCAAGTTCCTCGTCGGCACGGCGAACGACGCGCTCTCGGTGCCGAATGCGGCGCTGCGCTTCAAGCCCGCGATCGCCGCGCGCGCGAGCACGAGCACCGGCGCGAGCCCGACTCCGAGAGTCCGCAACGCGTCTGCTGGCTCGACGACGGCCACCGCGAGCGACAAGCCGAACGCGACGATGACGACGCTCTGGTATCTCGACTCGGCGAACGCGCTCAAGCCCGTTCGTGTGCGCACAGGACTCAGCGATGGCACGCGTACGCAGGTAACGGGGACGGGGCTCGAGGAAGGGATGCAGATAGTAGTAGGCGCGAACACCGGCACGACGACCGTGACACCGGCTTCGGCGAATCCGCTGCAGCCACAGAGCACGGGGCGTCGCGGCAGTGGACCTCCAGGCGCCTTCTAACCGCAACCGGGGAGACTGACATGTCCGGACCAGTGATCGACATCAGCGGCGTGAAGAAGATCTACCGCATGGGGGAGACCGAGGTGTTCGCACTCAGAGGCGTGGACCTCACCGTCAACGCGGGCGAGCTGCTCGCGGTGATGGGCTCCTCCGGCTCGGGGAAGTCCACGCTGATGAACATCCTCGGATGCCTCGACGTCCCCACGGCGGGGAGCTACTCGCTCGACGGCATTCGCGTGGATGGGATGAGCCGCAACGATCTCGCGGATCTGAGAAACAGGAAGCTCGGCTTCGTCTTCCAGGGTTTCAATCTGCTTCCGCGCACGAGCGCGGTGGAGAATGTCGAGTTGCCGCTGCTCTACGATCGCACGGGTCGCTGGACCAACACCCGCGCCCTCGCAGCCGAGGCGTTGAAGCGAGTCGGCTTGGGTGATCGGCTGGACCATCAGCCGAGCGAGCTGTCGGGCGGACAGCAGCAACGTGTGGCGATCGCGCGTGCGCTCGTCACGGAGCCGACGCTTCTGCTCGCCGATGAGCCGACCGGAAATCTGGACAGCAAAACATCAATCGAAGTGATGGCGCTCTTCCAGGCGCTCAACGAGCAGGGGATCACCGTGATCATCGTGACGCACGAGCCCGACATCGCGCAGTACGCGCACCGGGTGATCGATGTCCGCGATGGCCGGATCATGAAGGATCACGTCGTCTCGGCGCCTCGCAGCGCGGCTGACGATGTACTGATGCTTGACGCCGCGGCGGATGCGATCGCCGCCGGCGAAACGAGGGAGGCAGCATGAAGACCAAGTCGCTTCTGACGATGGCCACGGGGAGCATCCTCAAGAACAAGATGCGCACGATGCTCACGATGCTCGGCATCGTGATCGGCGTGGGCGCGGTGATCGTGATGGTCGCCGTGGGGAATGGCGCGCAGAAGCAGATCGAGGCGCAGATCAAGAACCTCGGCACCAACCTGATCGTCGTCACGCCCGGTAGCACGGCGGCGGGCGGGGCGAGCCAGGGGGCGCAGACGTTCAATCGCCTCACGGTGGCGGATGCGGACAAGATCAAGAGCGATGCGACGCTGCTCTCGGCCGTGTCGCCCGTGATCGTGACGCGAACGCAGATCATCACGGGAAAAGGGAACTGGCGTACGGAGATCGATGGCGTGTCGACGGACTACCTGACTATCCGCGACTGGAACGTGACGAGCGGAAATCTCTTCACCGACGACGACGTGCGCACCAAGCGCAAGGTCGCGATGCTCGGGGCGACGATCGTGAAGAACCTCTTTCCCGACAGCGATCCCGTGGGCAGTCAGATCCAGCTCGGGCACGTTCCCTTCACCGTAGTTGGAGTGCTCGCCGCAAAGGGGCAAACGTCGAGCGGCGCGGATCAGGACGACATCGTGCTCGTGCCGTACACCACCGCGCAGGCCCGCCTGAGCGGGATGACCTTCCTTGGTCAGATTCTGGCGAGCGCGAACTCGGCGAATGACATGACGGCGGCGCAGGAGGAGATTCGCGGCATCATGCGCGACTCGCACGGGCTGCTTGGTGGCGGCGCGGATGACTTTACCGTGCGCGATCAGACCGCGATCGCGCAGGCCGCGACGAGCACGACATCGGTAATGACCGGGCTGCTCGCGGCGATCGCGTCGATCTCACTCGTGGTCGGCGGCATCGGGATCATGAACATCATGCTCGTGTCGGTGACGGAGCGGACGCGGGAGATCGGCATTCGCATGGCGGTAGGTGCACGCGGCTCGGATGTGCTCACACAGTTTCTCGTCGAGAGCGTCGTCATGAGCCTGCTCGGCGGCGTGGTCGGACTCGCGGTCGGCTTTGGAGGGGCGGCGATTCTGGGGCACGTGACGGGATGGAGCACTGCGACGCCGCTAATCGCGGTGTTCGTCGCGGTCGGATTCTCGGCCGCGGTGGGTGTGTTCTTCGGCTATTACCCGGCGCGAAAGGCGGCGGCGCTCGACCCGATTCAGGCGTTGCGCTACGAGTAACGCGCGATCGGGGCACAAGAGGGATGCAAGGCAGTTACACAATCAACATGGATGGATGCTCACATGCGCGTATTCAATGGCAAACTGGCAGCGCTGACGCTCGCGCTGATGATGGTGTGCGGAACGGGACGGTCGCTCATGGCGGAGGGTGCTCCGGCCGATACCGTGAGCGCCGGCACGCCGATCACCTTCGAGGACGCCGTGCAGATCGCGCTCAAGCAGAACATCACGCTGGCGCAGGCGCAGAACGCCGTGGCGAGTGATGCGGCGAGCGTGCGCGGCGCGAAGCTGAGCTTCCTCCCGAACCTGCAGCTGAGCACCAGCGGCTCGCAGGTATACGGACGCAACTTCGACGAGACCACGGGCGATGTGTTGAACAGGAACAATCAGTCGCTCAACGCCGGCATCTCGTCGAGCATCACGCTGTTCAACGGGCTCCAGAATGTCGCCACGCTGCACGAGGCGCAGAAGAATCAGGACGCGGGCGAGCTCGATCTGACTCGCGCGAAGCAGACGACCGTGTTCACGGTGGCGTCGAACTATCTGTCGATCATCACGGCGCAAGAGCAGCTCAAGGTCCAGCAGCAGAACCTCGCCTCGCTCCAGGCACAGGAGGATGAGATCAAGAAGATGGTGAGCGCCGGCGCCCGCGCGATCTCGGATCTCTACTCGCAGCAGGCGAGCACCGCGGCCGCGCGTCTCGCGGTCGTGAACGCGCAGCATGACCTCGAGCTCGGCAAGGTCGACCTCGTGCAGACTTTGCGCCTCGATCCGGAGGTGACGTACAACTTCATTGCGCCCACGGTGAACGACACCGCCTCGACGCAATACAACCTCGATAGCCTGACGGCGCGCGCATATACGCAGCGCGCGGACCTGGCGGCGGAATCGGCGCGCGTCGACGCGAGCGCGCAGGGAGTGAAGGTCGCCAACGCGGGTTGGTGGCCTACGGTATCGCTGAGCGCGGGCTACAACACGGCGTACACGTCGGCGACCGGGCTCTCGATCCTCGACCAGTTCAATCAGCAGCGCGGTGGAAGCATCTCGATCGGCGTGTCGATTCCAATCTTCGACCGTGGACAGACGAGCGTGAACGAGCAGAAGGCAAAGATCCAGGAGGACAATGCGCGACTGGCGCTCGAAGCGCAGAAGCAGGAGGTGGCGCTGGAGGTGAAGCGCGCGTATCTCAACTTCCAGTCCGCGGGCGAACAGCTCGCGGCGGCGCAGGCGCAGCAGACCGCGAGCGACCTGGCAGTGACGACATCGGAGCAGCGCTACAAAGCCGGCGCGGGCACGCTCGTCGAGCTCACGCAGGCGCGGACTGCGCAGGTACAGGCCGCAAGCGCGGTGGTGAGCGCGCGCTACGGGCTCGTGTTCCAGCAGGCGCTCATGTCGTACTACACGGGGGAGCTCGACCCCGCGCACGTGATGCTCAACGGATAGCCAGGAACGAAGTCAGGTGGACGGCGCGCGGCGAAGCTCCGCGCGCCGGTTCACCATCTGCAGGCCGGTGAAGCACACGGCGAGCCAGAGCACACCGAGTGTGTAGCCGGCAACGACATCGCTCAGATAGTGCACCGCGAGGTAGATGCGGCTATAGCCGACGAGCGCGATCATCACCGTTGCTGCCGCCCAGATGCCGATTTGCGCGCCGGTGTCCTTGATCTGACGCACCCGGATGATCGTGTATGCGAGCATCGCGAAGCCGATCAGCGATCCCATCGAATGTCCCGACGGAAAGCTCCAGCTGTTGAAGTGTAGAAAGCGCGCAGCGAACTCGGGGCGGGGCCGGCGAACGACCTCCTTCATTACGCCGTCGAGCACGGTGCCTCCGAGGTAGGAGAGCGCCCACGCGACCATCAACGTTCGCTGCTTTGCGCGCCAGAGATACAGCATGGCGGCCGCGAAGAGCACCGCCATAGCCGTCGGCGACCCGAGCAAGCTGATGAACACGTTGATGCGATAGCCGAGCGGCGTGCCGTTGATGTGAAACCAGTCGGCGAGCGCCTGATCGCGACGCACCAGCACATCGTGCTCGCGCACGGAATCGATGAGGATCGCGAACAGCCACGCTGTGATCAGGCACACGACCAGGCCGCCGACAATGTGAATCGTGAGGTACGCGCGCGGATCCAGGCGTGCGATCAGCCGCCTCCAGAGCGGCGGAGCATGCTCGGCGAGCGTCAGGCGATTGCGCCGCCGCGCACGACGCAGGTCAGCACTCGACTTCGTGCGCGCGGCGCTCGAAGAAGTTGCGCTCCATCGGGTTGCGCGCGCGCGCCCGCGCAGTCAGGAAATGTTCACGCGCCGCATCCTTGTGTCCGAGCCGATGCTCGAGCTCGCCGAGCGCAGCGAAGTAGAACGGATACGCAGCCAACCGCTCGGCGCCCGCGATCGCGTCAATCTCGGCGAGTCCGCGCTCCGCACCGTCGCGCTGGGCCACGGCGATTGCGCGATTCAGTGCGACGACGGGCGAGGGGCAGATCGTCATCAGCGTGTCGTACAGGGTTACGATCATCGACCAGTCCGTGTCCTCCAGCGCGCGTGCGCGCGCATGCAGCGACGCAATGCCGGCCTCGATGTGAAACTCGGTGATCGTCGTGCCCGTGGCGGAATGATCGAGGAGCTGCTCGCCCTTCGCAATGAGCTCCGCGTCCCAGCGCGTTCGATCCTGCTCGTACAGCGAGCTCAGATTCCCGTGCGCATCTACGCGCGCGGGAAGGCGGGCGGCGTTGAGGTACATGAGTGCGATCAGCGCATGCGTGGCTGGCGTCGCGGTGACGGGATGCGCGAGCAACAGCTCGGCGAGTCGCATCGCCTCCACGCACAGCTCCCCGCGCACCGCGAGTTCCGCGTGCGCCCCGTGATAGCCCTCGTTGAACAGCAGGTATAGCGCGCGGTGAACTGCGGAGAGCCGCTGCGGCACGTCGCGATCGTCGGAGAGATGGAAGAGCCGGGTGGAGCTGGCGAGCACCCTCTTCCCGCGCGCGATGCGCTTCTCCATGGCGGCGTTCCCCGTGAGAAACGCCGCCGCGACCTCGTTCACGCCGAAGCCGCACAGGATGTTCAGCATGAGTGCGACCTGTGCGACCTCCGGGAGCTGGGGATGGCAGCAGGAGAACATCATGCGCAGCTGGTCGTCCCTGATCGCCGAGTCGCCGAACGCTTCGGCGACGACGGGGCCGAGTGTCCATTCGCTCTCGAGGAGGCGTCCGAGCTCGGGCGCGTACGTGCGCGCGGTGCGCTCGCGCCGGAGGATGTCGAGCGCGCGATGCTTCGCGGTCGCCATCAGCCACGCGGACGGATTCTCCGGAACGCCGCGCAGCTTCCACACCTCGAGCGCGCGGCAGAACGCGTCCTGCACCACATCCTCGGCGAGCGGCAGGTTGTGGACGCCGAACAGTCGCGTGAGCGCGGCGACCATCCGTCCCGCTTCGCGCCGGAAGAGATGGTCGCCTGGCTCCGCCACTACATGCTCATCTGCATGATCGGACGAACCTCGACGAACCCGCCGTTGTCGAAGATCGGGCATCCGGCAGCGAGTTTCGCAGCCTCGCTGATGTCCTTCGCCTGAACGAGGGTGTACCCGCCGATGACGTCCTTCGCTTCCGCGTACGGGCCATCGGTAATGGCGGTCTTCTTTTTCACGACCTTGCCGGTGGCCTCGAGCGGGTTGCCCTGATCCTTGATGTGTCCCTTGGCGCCGAGGTCCTGCAACCACGCGCCCCACTTCTGCATCGACTGCTGCATTTGCTCGGGCGTACCCATCGAATCGCCGCCACGGTACAGGTAGAGAAAGTCACTCATGATGATCCTCCATTCGGGTGGGTGATACGAATCATCGACGTTCGGGGCTGAAGTCACCGGACATTTTTCTTTTCTGCGACTTCGAGAATTACGTCAACGCGCTGTCGAACGAAATGATACATGCACCCCTGCGAAATCGTAACACAACGTTACTTAAATCGACGACTTGTAAAATGGCGTTGCATCGATCGGAATAAAGTTCCGATTGCTGCAACGAGCTCAGCGCATTAGCGTCGTCTCCCCATTCAGAAACACGGTGACGAGGCCGGTTCGCACGACGCTGGGTTCTTACAACCGATAAGCCGCCAAGCTGCCGCAACGAGATCCGGCGATGAGCCGGACAGACGGAGGTGCATCTCATGACACGGTACGTGCTGCTTACGCTGGCGGCGGCGCTCCTCACGCTGGGAGCCTGCAGCGACGCGCGCAAGCTCCCAACTGCGCCCACTTCCACGCTCTCGAAGACCGCACTGCCGTCGGCGCGCTCGACGGTGTGCGCGACGTACAATCACAAGCTTCGTTTGCTGAAGGTGCAGTACGACCACAAACCAAACGCTGCTCTGGGCGCGCAGATCCGTTCGCTCGGAAGCGTCGTCACGGACGCCTGCAACTAGCAAGCATCCCATGACAAAGCTCCCCTTAACCGTCGCGACTCTCGTCGCCGTGGCCCTCGGCCTCGTGTGCCTACCCACGAGCTCGAGTGCGCAGAAGGCTCTCGTATACTGCCCGCCAGTAGACGCCACTGGCTGCGACAACATTGTCGCGGCGCTGGCTGCAACCGGGGGACCTTTCCCGGGCGGCGTCGATCGCGGATACGACGGAAATGGGGGGACGATCAGCCTCGCGGCTGGGGACCTCAGTCAATACGCGGCGTTCGTCGTGCCATCGCTTGCGGACGACTCCACCAACACTCCGTATGCGCTTCTTCGAGATGCAACGATCGCCTCACGATTGAACACGGTGCTGGGAAGAGTCGTGCTGTGGTCCGGCACTCCGGACATGGGGAGCGCCAACGGTACGCTCAAGGAAACATTGCTGCGGAACCTGGCTGGATGGGCCGGAACGGGGGGCGCAGCTCCGCGCACGCTCGGGCTGGTTGCGCTGCAGGATTTCTCGGACGATGCGGCGCATCGGTACGGGTGGGTCACCGCGCTCACAGGCCATTCGTTAGGCGCGGACACGGTGCTCCAGGCCGAGAGCAGTGTGCAGACGATAACGGGGACCGGGGCAACGATCCTCGACAACGCCGGAACGCCGCTCACGTACGGCAACCTGACCTCATTCGGATTCAGCGCAACGGATGGGTGGGCGGTAGATGCAAAGGGCACTTCGGGCGGCGAACCGGTGCTCGTGACTACGACCGTGGTGGGGACCGGAGGGACAACCACGCCCACGGCAGCGACCGTGACCACGGACAAGCCCGACTATCCGCCGTTCGACACGGTGACGATCTCGGGAACGGGATGGCAGTCTGGTGAGACGGTATCTCTATTTTTCCACGAGACGCCGCAGAACCATTTCGATCGCACGATTGTAACGGTGGCCGACGCGAGCGGCAACATCCGCAATCGCGATTACTCGACGGACGACATGTCGCTGAACGTGTCGATCGCGCTCACCGCTACCGGGCAATCGTCTGGGCGGACGGCGTCGACCACGTTCACCGAT
>DATHJR010000567.1:0-3794 GCA_035286525.1 Gemmatimonadaceae bacterium
CAGTGGGAGCTCGGTGTACGCCGCGCCGACCAGCGACGCTGTGCAGTGGTTCCGGCGCGTCAAACCGTACTGCAACAGCGTCGAAGTGCAAACCATTCAGCAGCAGTCGCCGCCGCCCAACACCGCGGCCGGTGCCGGCTACCACGCCGCGTGTTACGCGCTTGCAGGCCGCATCGACGATGCGAGGCGCGTGATCGATAAGCTCGCGCCAGACGATCGCTACAGGGCAGCGGGGATCGTGTTCGATGTCGGCCATCCGGTCGCGGACGCGGGCGATGATCGTTCGGCGGGTCCGATCATGGAACTGGTGATCGACTACTGGCCGAATCACTACATGGCGCTCTATCACGCCGGCATGGCCGAGTACATGCTGGGTCAACGCGACCTGGCGCGGCACAATCTCGAGGAGTTTCAAAAGTATTATCACGAGCAGGACGGATGGACACAGAACGCCGTCGAAATCTTGCGACGTCTCAACACGCCTGCCGAGGCGCCCTTGCGCCGACCGTCGGATCCACAATGAATACAGGGGGAGGCGCTTCGCCCGTCCTCGGCGTCGAGATCTCGGCGAACGTAGCGCTCATGATCGCGGCGGTGATGCTCGTCGGAATATTCGCGGCGGTGGAAGTATCGCCGCTGCTCGCGCTGCCGACGCTCATCGTGACATTGCTGCTCGGCCGCGAGGCGCGCCGTGCGGCGATGGCCGGTTCGGCGTCGCTCGAATCGTCGGAGCTCCCGCCAGCGCTCCGCGCAACGGTCGATCGCACACTCGAACAACTCCCCGACGGCGACGCGCGCCGGTTGCTGTCCGATGCGCTCGTCCAGGCGCGTCCTGTGCTCGCGCCGCATGCGCCAGCGCTGGACGAGCGTCAGGAGCGTGCGACGCGCGACAACATCTGCTCGCTGGTCGACGCGTGCTGCACGACGGCGCTGGAGTTGACGCGCCTGGACGTTGCGTCCTCTGTGCGCGATCGGGGCTCGAGCTCCGAAGACGCGAATCGCATTGCGGCGGCGCGCGAGCTATTGGTTGGACGATTGTCGCGCGCGGCGACCGCGCTCTCGTCGCTTTACGTAGCCGGTGTGGAGCATGGATCGCCGGCGTCCGATCTCGTCGCACAATTGGCGGACGAGATCAACGCTGACGCGCGCGCGCGTCGCGCGGCAGCGAGCGAGATGAGCGCCCTGTTGGGGGATGGCGAGCAGACTCCTTCGAGCTAGCTTTTCGCTAACGAGGAGACCCTCATGGCCGCGCGCTGATCGACGGCATTCTGCATCACTGATCCCACACCCTGCTCGGCGGAGCGTCGATCACTACGCGCTCCGCCGATGACCGATCACGGCCGCCGCTCTTCCTCAGGCGGATCGGTGAGAGACCTCCCTCGTGCGCGATTCGGTCTGTCGCGCTCGAGTTGCCGACTCAGCGACTTTCGTCTCCTGTTTCGCGAACTGCATCAGATCCGAGTTGAATTGCTGCTTGTTTGTAGTCATGAGCCCGTGAGGCGCGCCCTTGTAGACTTCGAGTGTCGCGTCCTTGATCATCTTTGCGGCGCGAAGACCAGCGACGTTGATCGGCACGATCTGATCGTCGTCACCGTGAATCACGAGCGTCGGGATGTCGAATTTCTTGAGGTCTTCGGTGAAGTCGGTCTCGGAGAAGGCCTTGACACATTCATAGGCGGCGACAAAACCAACCTGCATGCTCATCAGCCAGAACGCGTCCCGAACTCCCTGTGACACCGCGGAGCCCGTTCGGTTGGCACCATAGAACGGCACGCTGAAATCCTTGAAGTACTGCGACCGATCCGCCTTGAGTCCGGCGCGAATCTTGTCGAACACGTCCATCGGAACGCCGTCGGGATTCTTCCCCGTCTTCAGCAAGCCGGGCGTTACCGCGCCCACGAGCACCGCTTTCGCCACTCGCTTGGTTCCGTGCCGAGCGATGTAACGGGCAACTTCACCGCCACCGGTCGAGTGTCCGATGTGGATCGCGTCCTTCAGGTCGAGCTCCTTAACGAGTGTGGCAAGGTCATCGGCATAAGTGTCCATGTCGTTGCCGACCGACGTCTGAGTCGAGCGACCATGCCCACGCCGATCGTGCGCGATGGCTCTATAGCCGTTCGTCGCGAACATGTAGAGTTGATCATCCCACGCGTCTGCGTTGAGCGGCCAGCCGTGGCTGAACACGACCGGTTGACCCTTCCCCCAATCCTTGTAAAAGATCTTGGTCCCGTCTTTGGTGGTAATCGTCGACATACAGCGCCTCCGTGAGCGATGTGGGTGGATGCTCGAACGAAGCCTGTATAATCACGAAGATGGAGAAAGCGATCAATTGTACGATGGTATCAGACTACTTTTGTACCGGTGCACCGGTCGTCAGCAGCTCGATGAGCGACGACCTCGGTTGCCAGCCCGCAGGCGCGTGGCGCACGGACGACATATCGAGATCAAGCAGTCCCATCAGAACATCGCCGACGATGCGCGCGCCGACTGGTCCGAGTCGATTGCCGCTACTGCGGATGTCGGCCTCACGCAGGATGTAGTACCACAGCGGGGTTTCGCCCGGCCAACCCGCCTCCTCGGCCCCGATTTCGTTCGCGTCTAGCGGTTCTTCATTCAGATAGCGCGCGACCGCTTCGCCCGAAGGGAGCCCCACGCCCTGTCCTCGCTCGAGATCCCGTACGGCCAGCGAGTGGAGCTCCGGGACCTCAGCGTCGCCTGCGACCGCGACTGGAAGAGCGATGAGCGCGCCAACCAATCGACCGTCGATCTTCTTCGCACGCGCAGCGGGCGGCCGACCAGGCGAGTCGAAAACGCGCGTCCAATCGATCGTGTAGTGTGGGTCGACTGGTTGGAATCCCATCAGCTCGGGAAAGATTCGCACGGGCTCGCTTCGATCGTTCAAAACGTATTTGTGCCGGATCTGCGAATGTCCGTAGCGGTATGCCGCATCCGCGAACTCGAGCGGAATGAAGGGATCGCCGCGCGGGCGATAGTAGCGAGGCCCCTCGGCGAGCAGGGAAGCCACCAGCTCGGGCCCGACAAGTAGAGGAAGAAACTCACGCAGGACGACGGTCTGATAGTGCCAACGAAGTTCCCGTGCTGCCGTCTCAAACACCTCTGACTCCGGCGTGCCTTCCGAGCGCACCAGATCGACGAAGTCGTTGTGCGCCCGCACGAACGCGAGATGCATCTGGGACATGAATACGTGGGAGTCGTTCCGCGGATCTCCGATGATCGCAATTCCCTCGTAATTGCGCAGGACGTCGCGCCCATCGCGTCCGGTGAGCAGCTTCGCCGAATCATCTCGCTCAAACAAATACGGGTTGCCGGCCGGTCCGCCGCCATACAGTGACTCGAGATTCAACTGCGGTGACCGCGCGTTCCGCAGTTGTGATGGGTCGACGTGCGATTGCAAGCTCGATCGATCCGCGGTAATGTCGTGAGCGATGTATTGGCCAAAGAAGGGCCAGCCAGCGGCCTCGCTTCCGAGCGACGCAGCGTCGTCATCCGTGTCGCCGCAGTCACAGAGTCCTCCAGACCGGCCGAGTGCGTACAGAAAAGCCTCGTCGGCGGAAAACGCTGGCAGCTCTGGAAACAGGCGCGCGTAGGACGTTCTGCTGATCGGCGCGTCGATTCTGCGTGTGCGCGATGGCGAGAGGCAATGCGAGAGCTTCATATGAATGTGCTAACGGCGCCGTGTTTTCCGCGCCATAGTCAATAGTCAGTGGTGAACGAATCCCCCAGAAATCCCCATGCGCATGTCAGAGAAAATAAGCTATCCGGCTCTTACGGTC
>DATHJR010000568.1:0-5230 GCA_035286525.1 Gemmatimonadaceae bacterium
ACTCCCTCGAACGACCGCGTGGGGCGTGTGGGCGCCGGAGCTGCTGCACCAGGACTATTTCCCTGGAAAGATCCTCTCCGCGACCGCCGGTGGACTGCCCACGCCGAACGCGATTTCCGGAGCGAGCGATGATGTGCGGCGCCGGCTGGATTCCGACTCGGTCGTCGTGCAAGCGACCGTCGTCGGTGCCGCGATGACGACTCAGCGCTCGTCGATCGCGAGTGTCTATGACTACAGGCGCCGGCAGATCTTCGCGCTCGGGCAACGGAAGGGAAATCTGACCTTCTCGCTGCGCATGCGAACGGCCGACGTGACAGTTGCGACGCCGACGATACGACTCGACAGCGTCTTTCCGCGCCACCGTCCCCCCACGCCCGATACGATCGTCGTGGCGGGCGGATTGATCCACCATCGGCTGTGGATCAGTGCGGCCCACAAAGGAGTGACGCGAGAGCGAACGCTGCCGATCGACGCGGGGCTCGGATGGAGCTACTTCGTTCCCTTTGACTACGAGTACGGCGGGGAAGCTCCGTGGCTAACAGCGCTCTGGCTCGCTGGACTATCGGCGCCCGCGATGTATTGGGCGGCCCGCGTGGGGCGAACGGCATCTGTGGCGGTGGCAACCGCACTTGCTGCGGCGTTGCTGGCGGCGCCGTTCGCAACCGGAGCGCATCCCACACCGTGGTGGGAGTGGCTTGCGCTCGCCTTCGGCTGCATCGTGGGCGCGGCACTTGGTGTGGAGTCGGTGCGCGCGCGTCGGGCGATGTGAACCTCGGCTGCCCTACCGGGGTTACATTGTCGTGGTCGAGCGCACGCTGAGCGCCGGGCGTGCATGGTTGTGTATCCCTTTCCAAACTCCAATGCGCGTCCTTCCGCTCGTGCGCGCGACGGCGCTCTGCGCCCTCGCGACGACCCTCGCCTCCAGCGTCTCACAGCGCGCCGCCCAGTCGTCGCTGCACTATCCAATCGCGCGCAAGAGCGATCAGAGCGACACCTACTTCGGTACGGCCGTCGCCGATCCCTATCGCTGGCTGGAAGACACGGAGTCGCCCGAGACCAAACACTGGATCGAGGCGGAGAACGCGCTCACGTTCCAGTATCTCGCGGCGATTCCGGAGCGCCCCTCGATCAAGGAGCAGCTCACGCGGGTGTGGAACTATCCGAAGTACGCGGTGCCGGTGAAGCGCGGAAAGGACTACTTCATCACCGAGAACAGCGGGCTGCAGAATCAGGCCGTGCTCTACGAGCAGCACGGACTCAAAGGCGTGCGGAAGGTGGTGCTCGACCCCAACACGCTCTCGGCCGACGGTACGGTCGCTCTCGGACCCTGGGATGCAACGGAGAACGGGAAGTATCTCGCGTACGGCATCGCTGCCGCGGGATCGGACTGGGAAGAGATTCGTGTGCGCGATCTCGAGCGGGGCGTCGATCTCTCCGACACGCTCAAATGGGTGAAGTTCTCGAACATCGCATGGACGAAGGATCATAAGGGATTTTTCTATTCGCGCTTCGAGCAGCCGAAGAGCGAGAATGCGATGCTCGCGAAGAACACCGGCCAGAAGCTGTACTACCATCGCGTGGGCCAGCCGCAGGCGAAGGATCAGCTGATCCTCCAGCGCCCCGATCATCCACGCTGGAACATCACTGCGACCGTGAGCGATGATGGAGAGTACGTCGTCATCTACGTCGTCGACGGGACAAATCCGAACAACCGGATTTTCTTCATCGATCTCGGAAACCCCGGCAAGCCGAAAATCGACAACCCGCTCGTCACGCTGATCGATGATGAGGAGTCCGAGAATCGCGTGATCGACAACGCGGGCGACGTATTCTTTCTGCAGACGAGCCAGGACGCGCCGCTTGGCCGCGTCGTCGCCGTGGACATCAACAAGCCCGCGAAGAAGTATTGGCGCCCACTGATCGCCGAGGGCGCGGACAAGATGGAGGCTGTGGAGCTCATCGGCGGCCACTTCGTCGTGAGCACCCTGAAGGACGCGCACTCGGTGTTGCAGATCTATGCACTGCGCGGCAATCTCGTGGCGACGGTCAAGCTTCCGGGGATCGGCACCGTCGCGGCGATCTCGGGCAAGCCGAACGAGTGGGAGATGTTCTACTCGTACGTGTCCTACCTGCGGCCCGCGTCCGTGTACCGTTATGACATCGAGAAGCGCGTCCAGACGCCGTTTCTCGTCGCCACGGTTCCGGTGGACAGCGCAGGTTACGAGACCAAACAGCTGTTCGCATCGGGAAAGGACGGCGCGAAGATCCCGATCTTCGTCACATCGAAGAAGGGACTGACGCTCGATGGCTCGCACCCGACGATTTTGTACGCGTATGGCGGCTTCGACATCAACATGACGCCGGCGTTCTCGCCATCGATGCTGCAGTGGGTGTCGATGGGGGGTGTGTACGCGGTGGCGGTGATCCGCGGCGGCGGCGAGTACGGCCGCGCGTGGCACGAGGCGGGGATGCTCGCGAAGAAGCAGAACGTGTTCGATGACTTCATCGCCGCAGCTGAGTATCTGATCTCGCAGAAGTACACGTCGTCGAAAAAGCTGGCGATTCGCGGCGGCTCGAATGGCGGATTGCTCGTGGGCGCCGTCGAGACGCAGCGTCCGGATCTCGCCGCCGTGGCGCTTCCGGCCGTGGGCGTGATGGACATGCTGCGCTACCAGAAGTTCACCATCGGCGGCGCGTGGGCGCCGGAGTACGGAACGTCGGACGATTCGACGCAGTTCAAGACGCTTCTGGCGTACTCGCCGCTGCACAACATCAAGCCGGGCGTGTCGTATCCAGCCACCTTGATCGAGACGGCAGACCACGACGACCGCGTGGTGCCGGGCCACTCGTTCAAGTTTGCAGCGACGCTGCAGGCGGCACAGGCGGGGCCGGCGCCGATCCTCATCCGCATCGATACGAAGGCCGGGCACGGGGGGGGAAAGCCGACGACGAAGCAGATCGACGCGGCCACCGACGAGCTTGCGTTCGCCGTGAAGAATCTGGGAATGTCGCTGACGCCGTGACGTCGCGGAGCGGTCGCACGCGAGGCTCTTGCTGGCGTGCGACCGTCGGCTCAGGTTAGAACGCGTGACGACGCTCCTGCCGATCTTCGATTCTGCGATCTACGCGCTCCGCATCGTACTGCTCGTCGTCGGTGCCGTACTCCTCGTGATCGCGATCCTCGACTGGGCGGTTCGCACGCGCCGCATCAACCCGTTCTCGCCGGTCGCGCGATTCTGCCGCCGCGTGATCGATCCGATCCTCGCACCGATCGAAGCGCGCGTGGTGCGATCCGGTGGAATTCCGAGTCAGGCGCCGTGGTGGGGGCTGGCCTCGGTGGTCGTCACCGGCGTGCTCCTGATCGTGCTCCTCCAGTGGATTCGCTCGGCCGCCGTCTCGATCACGTTCGCGGCAAGCGAAGGCGGGATGCGCGTTGCCGCCCTCGTGCTCGAATCGGCCTTCGAGGTGCTCAAGTTCGCGCTCATCGTGCGGGTCATCGTGTCGTGGATCGGGATGCGCTACTCGTGGTGGGCGCGAATGGCGTATTCGCTCACCGACTGGATCGTCAAGCCGATCGCGCGAGTGCTTCCTCCGTTCGGCATGATGGATTTCTCGCCGCTGGCGGCCTATCTCGTGATCTACGTCGTGGAGATCGCGGTCATGAATTCCATTTTTCGCTGACGATCGTCGTTCCGATGCAGCCCTGCCCGCTTGTAGCACGCGGGGCTCACCGCTAGGTTGCAATACAATTGATTCGTGGCGATTTACGGCAAATTGCGGCCACGTAAAACATTCCGCTAAAGCGCCGGCTCAGTGCCAGCGCGTGCACTGGGCATTTTTTGCTTTTGCACGTCGCACTGTCCGCCGGCGGCGTCTTCAGCCTACGATATGCCACAACCTCGCTTTCCTTCCGCTTACCTGGACGCTCTCGATCGCCGCGTACTCATCTACGATGGCGCGATGGGGACGAACATCCAGCGCGCGGGACTTGCGCCCAAGGACTTCGGCGGACAGTCGCTCGAAGGGTGCAACGATAATCTCGTGCTCACTCGCCCGGACGTCATTCAGGGGATCCACGAGTCGTTCCTCGCGGTCGGCTGCGATGTGGTGGAGACGTGCACCTTTCAGAGCACGCCACGCCGTCTCACCGAATGGGGGCTTGGCGACAAGGTCGACGAGATCAACACTGGTGCGGCGCGACTCGCCCGCGCGGCGTGCGACAAGTTCGCGACGCCTGACTGGCCGCGTTTCGTCGCCGGCTCCATGGGTCCCACGGGGATGCTCCCCTCCAGCGCCGACGCGACGCTCTCCGCCATCTCGTTCGGCGAGCTCGCGGAGAACTACTACCAGCAGGCGAAGGGACTCGTCGCTGGAGGTGTAGATGTTCTACTCATCGAGACGTCGCAGGACATCCTCGAGGTAAAGGCGGCGATCGCCGGCATCGAGCGGCTGTTCGCGGAGCTCGGCCGCCGCGTCGCGCTGCAGGCGCAGGTCACGCTCGACACGAGCGGCCGCATGCTCCTCGGCACCGACATCGCGAGCGCCATGACGACGCTCGAATCGCTGGACGTCGACGTGATCGGACTCAATTGCTCCACCGGTCCCGAGCACATGCGCGAGCCGATCCGCTACCTGGGCGAGCACGCGAGGCTGCCGGTCTCCGTGATCCCGAACGCGGGGCTGCCGCTCAACACCGGGATTGGGGAGGCGGTGTACCCGCTCGAGCCGGCGCCGATGGCGGCGGCGCTCGCCGAGTTCGTCCACGACTTCGGCGTGCGCATCGTGGGCGGCTGCTGCGGTACGACCCCCCAGCACTTGAGCGCGATAGTAGCGGCGGTGAAGGCCGTCGAAGCGAAGCACGAGGTGGCCGAGCGCCCGGAGACGCACATTCCGCGCGTGTCGTCGGCGATGCGCGCGATCACGCTCCACCAGGATCCGCCGCCGCTGCTCATCGGCGAGCGCGTGAACGCGCAGGGGTCGCGCAAGGTGAAACGGCTGCTGCTCGCCGAGGATTACGAGGGGATCGTGCAGGTCGCGCGGGAACAGGTGGACGCGGGCGCGCACGTGCTCGATGTCTGCGTGGCGGTGACCGAGCGCGCGGACGAGGCGGCGCAAATGTCGGAGGTCGTGCGCCTGCTCTCAATGAGCGTCGAGTCGCCGATCATGATCGATTCCACTGAGATGGACGTCATCAAGGCCGCCCTCGAGCACGTGCCGGGGCGCGCGATCG
>DATHJR010000569.1:0-4504 GCA_035286525.1 Gemmatimonadaceae bacterium
TGAACACTCGCGTTGGCGAGCGCGGCGTGAAGCTCTCCGGGGGACAGCGCCAGCGCATCGCGCTCGCGCGGGTGTTTCTCAAGAATCCGGCCGTGGTTATCCTTGATGAGGCGACCTCGAGTCTCGACACCGAGAGCGAACAGCTCGTCGAGCAGGCGATGGAGGACCTTTTGCGGGGCCGGTCGACGTTGATCATCGCGCACCGCCTGAGCACCGTACGACGCGCGGACAGGGTGATCGTGCTCGAGGGGGGCGTGATCGTGGAGGAGGGCAGCCACGAAGAGCTGATCGCAAGCGGAGGTCTTTATTCGCGGCTCCATCGAGCCGCAGGATTGAGTCTTACGGCATAGGAGGCTGACATATGCGCGAAGGCCTGGATACACCCATACGAACTGCGTTCACGAAGGTCGACGGGCTCGAGATCCGGTACGCGATGAGTCCGAAAATAGGCGCACCGACCGTTCTGATGCTCGGACCATGGCCGGAGAGCATCTTCGCCTATCTCCCGATCTGGACAGAGCTCGCACGAGACTTCTCGCTCGTCGCCTTCGATCTGCCGGGCTTTGGGCGATCGGAGGGTCGCGCCGACCTGATGTCGCCGCACGCGATGGGACATTTCATCATCCGCGTCGCGAACGAGCTTGGCGTCGATCGCTTTCACGCGATCGGCCCGGACGTCGGAAGTCCGGCACTGCTCTTCACCGCCGCCACCTACCCACAGCGAGTGCTGAGTCTTGTCGTCGGGAGCGGGGCGAGCGTGTTCCCGATGCAGATTGCCGGGATCCTCGAGGCGATCGTCGAGGCGCCGAATCTCGATGAGTTCCGGAAGCTCGATCCTGCGCAGGTCGTCCTCGGATCCGCAGAAGCGATTCAGAACTACGACATGCCGCAGTTCGTGAAGGACGACTTCGTCGCGTCCTATTCAGGCGAGCGCCTCTGGGAATCGATGGCGTACGTGCGACAATACCCGACCGACCTCCCCGTGCTCCGGCCGAAGCTCGCCACGATGAGCTCGCCGGTGCAGATCATCGTCGGCGAACGGGATCCCTACGTGCCGGTGAAGGACGCGGAGCTCCTGCACGCCCAGGTGAAGAACAGCCGGTTGAACGTGCTGCCGGGTGGCCATTCGATCTGGGAAGAGCAGCCGGAGGAGTACGCGCGCATCGCGGGTGACTGGCTCGGCGGGGGGTATCTGAAGACAGGAAGCTGAGCGACGCGCGGTTGCTACCTGGAGCGAAGGCGCACGGTTCCCTTGAAGGTGCGCACGGTGACGTCGGCGTCGCCCGAGCCCAGCTTCAGCTGCAGGTTGTGAACGCCGGCGGCGGCGGGGCGCAGCTGCGTCAGGCCGTTGTCGATCACGCCGTCGACGCTCGAGAGCTCGAGGCGCGCGGAGATGTCGCGCGGCAGCAGGAGCTCCACCGCGCCACTGTGCGTCGAGAACTCGAAGAGCGAGTGCGGCGCCATTGCCGACGCATAGTGGATGTCGCCAGTGACGGCCGTGAAGCGCCCGTGCAGGATGGCGGCGGTCGCGATGTCGAGCGTGCCGCCGACGGTCGATGCGTCGACGTCCTGCGGTTCGCCTCGAATGACGAGATGCCCCTTCCCCGTTCTCGCGCGGGCCCATGGTGTAACGGCATCGAGATCGATGTCTCCGCTCATCGACTCGACGTCCACTGAGCTCGCCACGCCGCCGATGTGGTAGCTGCCGGACACCGTATAGAACCACCCCGCGACATCGGTGACATCGACAATCGCGTCGGCCGTCTTCATCGAGATCTGGCTTCGTCGCGGCAGGTAGATCTCCAGGCGCGTCGCAGCCATCGAGTCTCCGTCGCGCTGTTCCACAACCACCTTGAAGCCGGCCGTATCGCTGCCGCCGAAGATCAGTTGCGCAGACTTGGGCAGTCGTCCGCGCACGACGATCGAGTCCCGGTCCCAGCCGATCAGCCGCAGCGTGCCGGACGGCACGAACATCTTGACCGGCGCGCCCGCACGCAACGCCCGGGCGCGCAACACCGACTCGTCGGGGGCTGCGCGCTGCGCCTCGGCCGCCGAGAGCGCGAGCGACGACATCGCGACTGCCGCGACGAGTATGAGGACCCTCGCGTCAGCCCGCATTGTTCGCACGCTCGAGGAGCTCGACCTTCGCCCGATACGACGCCGCGAGAAGACGCTGCAGCGCCACGTTGTGCGGATCGCGAGCCAGTGCGTCCTTCTGCTCCGCGATGCTGCTGTCGATGATCGCGAGATCACCGTCGAGTGAGGCGGAGGCGGATGGCCCCATCATCGCGCGCTGCATTTCCAACTCGTTGAGCAGCCTGCGCGACTCGTTCTCGTACAGCCGCGCCGAGTCGGCTGCGTTCGTGAAGGCGATGTCCGGAGACTGCTCCGCTGCGACCGTCTCGCGAGGCCGCCGGCGCTGCATCTCGGTGAACGCGGCGATCAGGAGCGCCGCCGCCAGTGCAGTCGAGCCGATCGCGAGCCACGGGCGACGAGCGCGTGCAGCCGGCGGCGCAACGGGCTGATCGAGCGGGACGAGCTTCGACTGCTCGATGCGAGCGCGAATCGATGGCCAGAGATCGTCGAGCGAGGCTGTCGGCCGGGCTGCTTCGCGTGCGCGCGTCATGACTGTCCTCAATCGAGCGACATCCGCGGCGCAGCTCTCGCACTCGGCCAGATGCCGGTAAGCCTCCAGCATCGGCTGGGCGCCGAGCGTTCCGTCCGCCGCGCCCTGGCGCTCGTCCTCGGTGAGATGCTCCGTGGAACTCATGGCTCCAGCACCCTGGCGAGCGCGCGGCGCGCGCGGAAGAGTTGTGTGCGGGACGTTCCCGCGGCGATTCCGGTCATCGATGCGATCTCGTCGTGCGAATAGCCCTCGATATCGTGCAGAACGAACACCGTGCGCGAACCGGCAGGAAGCCGCGTCATGGCCGCCTCGACGTCCATCAGCACGTCGGGATCGTGCTGCGCCTGCCACGCGTCGAGCGCGAGCCCATCGGCATCGTCGATCATCCTCAGCGCCTCGCGCTTGTTCGACCTCCACTTCTCGAGCACCTCGTTCACGGCCAGGCGATGCAGCCACGTGGCGAGCGAGCTCTGGCCGCGAAAGCTCGGAAGCCGCTCCCACGCGCGAACGAACACGTCCTGCACCAGCTCGTTCGCCTCGGCGTCCTCGCCGCTCATCCGCCGGCAGAGCGCGTGGATTGCCGGCGCGTGCGCGCGATACACCGCCTCGAACGCATCGACGTCGCCGCCCTGTGCGCGACGCACTACCGCATCCGGCTGGCCGGGGTCGCCGTCATCGCCACGATTCACGGCGGCGCCATCGGCCAGTCGTTTCACGACCGTCTGCAATTCCGAGTCAATGCGCCGACGCAACCATGAGCGTCGAGTCGATGTCACGCGCGACTACAGCGCGCGGGATTGGCCTTCCGTCGGCCATCCTCGTGGGAACGCTCACGCCGGTCACGCGATCGGCTCCATCGAGCGACACCAGCGCAGTCGTGGAGGCGAGCGAGAAGCGAAGAAGCCACGTTCCTTCGTTCGGCCACTGTTTCCGGACGGCGAACACGCCCGGGCGCGATGTAGCGTCGAGCCGGAGGGCGATCGTGCGTCGCGCGCCATTCACGACTCCCTCGGCGGCGCCGCTCACGTCGGAGAGCGTGGGAGTGCCTTCGCGCGTCGCGGCATGCACGAGCAGCACGGCGCCCGTGACGGACCCATCGTACGGATTGACCGGCGATTCGATCGAGAGCCAGGGCGGCCACTTCGCTCGCACGTGAGCAGCGGCAGTGGATGTCGCGAGAAGCGCGGCGACGAGTGTGGTGAGGCGAATCAGGCGAAGCATGCGACCTCCGATCGTTCGGGTGGGAATGTCCCTCACCAGATTGGATGGCGGCCGCATGCGATCTGCTTACACGCCGCCTACACCACGATCAAATCGTGCTGATAGTCCTCTGGCGTGATCAGCACCTCGCCCGGCGCGATGAACGCGTTCACCTCCGCGCGCACGCCGATCTCTCCGCTCAGGTATGCGCCGGGCTCGATGGAGAATCCAAGCCCAGGGATCAACTCGCGCACCTCACGGGATTCGAAGTTATCGATGTGCGGTCCCGCGCCGTGCAGCTGGCGGGAATCGATCGAGTGGCCCGTGCGGTGCGTGAACGCCGCCCCGAATCCACGCGCCGTGAGCACGCTGCGCGCCGCGTCATCGACCTCGGCTCCACGCACCGCGGCGCCTCTCGGGATTCGGTCGCGCAGCAGCGCGATCGAGGCGTCGCGCGCGTCGCGCACCGCCGTCCACACCTCGAGCATCCGTGGCGTCGGCTCGCCGAGTGAGCCCATCCACGTCTGGTCGGCGTAGATCCCGTCGTGCTCGCGCGCCCACAGATCGATCAGGAGCAGATCCCCGCGACGGATCGGACGCTGAGCGTCGACCGAGGGAGTATAGTGCGGGTTGGCGGCATTCTCGTTCGCTCCAACGATCGGCGCATGATCGAACTCG
>DATHJR010000570.1:0-5213 GCA_035286525.1 Gemmatimonadaceae bacterium
CGCCGCGCTCACCTGGCGGCAGATCGGCCCGTTTCGCGGAGGACGGTCCGTCACGGTGGCCGGTTCCGCGTCGCGCCCGCACGAGTACTTCATGGGCACCACCGGCGGCGGCGTATTCAAGACCACCGACGGCGGAGAGACGTGGGTGCCGGTCACCGATAAATATTTCGGCGGCACCATCGGCGCGGTCGCGGTGAGCGAATCGAATCCCGATGTCGTGTACGTCGGCACGGGCGAGTACGACATTCGAGGCGACGTCTCACACGGCGACGGCGTCTTCAAGTCCGCCGATGCGGGGAAAACCTGGAGCGCGACTGGCCTGTCGACGTCGCGCCAGATAGCGCGCGTACGCATCGATCCACGCGATCCAAACGTGGCCTACGCCGCCGTGCTCGGCCACGTGTGGGCGCCGGACACGACGCGCGGCGTGTACAAGTCGACCGACGGTGGAGCGCACTGGCGGCGCATCCTCTTTCGCAACGACTCGACCGGCGCCACGGATCTCGTGGTCGATCCCTCGAACCCGAGCGTGTTGTACGCGGCGCTCTGGCAGGCGGGACGCACGCCCTGGACACTGATTTCCGGTGGCGCCGGGAGCGGGATCTTCAAGTCGACCGATGCCGGAGAACACTGGACCGAGATCACGCACGCGCCCGGCATGCCTCGAGGAATCATCGGCAACGTCGGCCTCGCCGTGTCGGCCGCGAAGCCCAGCCGCTTGTGGGCGATCGTCGAGGCCGATTCCGGGGGCGTGTTTCGATCCGAGGATGGCGGCGCGACGTGGACGCGTACCAACGACGAGCGGAAGCTGCGGCAGCGCGCCTGGTACTTCTCGCGCATCTTCGCCGATCCGAAGGACACCAATCGCGTCTACGTGCTCAACGTTCACGCCTTTCGTTCCGACGACGGCGGCAAGACGTTCGACTCGACCATCGTCACGCCGTCGACGGATAATCACGACCTGTGGATCGCGCCCGACGATCCAAAGCGAATGATCGAGGCCAACGATGGTGGCGCCACAGTCTCGATCAACGGCGGCCGCTCGTGGCTTCCCGAGGCACAACCCACCGGCCAGTTCTATCACGTCGAGACGACCAACGACTTCCCTTACCAGGTATGTGGAGCCCAACAGGATGCCGGAACCCTGTGCGGCCCGAGTCGGATGGATGGCGGCATCGACATCGGCGGCTGGCACACGGTAGGGGGCGGCGAGAGCGGCTACATCGCGGTGCGAGCCGACTCGCCGAACGTTGTCTTCGCCGGTTCGTACGGCGGCCGGCTCACTCGCCTCGACACCCGCACCATGCAGCTGCGCACGGTGAGTCCATGGCCCGACAATCCAATGGGCTACAGCGCGAGCGATATCAAGTATCGCTTTCAATGGACATATCCGATCGCGCTCTCGCCGCACGATCCGAACACGCTTTACGCAGGGGCGCAGGTTCTCTTCCGATCGCGCGACGACGGCATGAGCTGGAAGGTCATCAGCCCGGATCTCACGCGCCACGATCCTCGAACCCTCGGCCCATCGGGCGGGCCGATCACGAAGGATCAAACCTCGGTCGAGTACTACGCCACCATCTTCGCGGTGGCCGAGTCGCCGTTGGCCAAGGATGAGATCTGGACCGGCTCGGACGATGGCGAGGTTCAACTCACGCGCGATGGCGGCGCGACCTGGGCGAACGTTACGCCCACCGGAATGCCGGAATGGTCGCGAATCTCGATCATCGAGCCCTCGCACTTCGCTCCGGGTACGGCGTACGTCGCGGCCAATCGATATCAGCTGGATGATCAGCGTCCGTATCTGTATCGGACCATCGACTACGGGAAACACTGGACGCTGATCGTCGCGGGCATTCCGGGCGAGGAGTTCACGCGCGTGATCCGGGAAGATCCCGAGCGCCGCGGCCTGCTGTACGCAGGCACTGAACGTGGCGTGTGGGTGTCGTTCGACGACGGTGCGAAGTGGCAATCGCTGCGGCGCAATCTCCCCTTCGTTCCGGTACACGACCTGGCCGTGAAGGAGGGCGATCTCGTGGCGGCGACTCACGGCCGCGCGTTCTGGATTCTCGATGACATCTCGCCGCTGCGGCAACTCCAGCCGGAGATCGCGCGCGGCGATGCGCATCTGTTCGTGCCCCGCCGCGTGTCCCGCGCGAGCTTCCGCGGCGGGGCGACGAACGGAGCGCAGCACGACGCCGGCCCGCCCAAAGCGGCGAATCCACCCTCGGGTGCATTGGTGTACTACTGGTTGAAACAGGCGCATGAGCCGGTGAAGCTCGACTTTCTCGATGCGCACGGGGCGGTCATCCGATCGTTCGCGAGCGCGGCCGACAGCGGAAAGGACTCCACGAAGGCGACGGCGGACGAGGACGCAGAGCTCCCGCAGCGGCGCGAGCCGCACGCACCGAACAAGGCGGGACTGAATCGGTTCTCGTGGGATCTGCGCTATCCGCATCCGGTGGATTTCCACGGGATGGTGCTGTGGGCCGGGCTCCCCGACGGCGCGCGCGTGGTGCCCGGCACGTACGGCGTGCGCCTCACGGTGAACGGCCACTCCGAAACGCGACGCTTCGCGTTGCTGGCAGACCCGCGGTCGCGTGCGAGTCAAACGGAGCTTGTCAGCCAGCTCGCACTTCTCACGCGTATCGGAGACACGCTCAGCGCGGCGAACAATGCCGTGCGCACCATTCGCAATGTCCAGAGTCAACTCGCGGCGCGAGGCGCGCAGCTGCCTGCATCACGAGCAACGGCGTATCGTGCGATGGCCACGGCCCTGGCCGACGCGCTATCGCGCGTGGAAGGAGCGATCTACCAGGCTCGCTCGAGGGCCGCCGAAGACCCGCTCAACTTTCCGATTCGCATCAACGACAAGCTCGCCGAGCTTCTGTCCTACGTGGACAACGGCAACACGCGTCCGACGGCGCAGGACTATGCCGTGTTCCGGGACTTGGCGACGCAGCTCGCGCGCCAGCTCGACGCGATGCACGTCACGCTCCGGGGTCTGGGCCCCGTGAATGCGCTTCTCCGCGAGGCAGGCCTCGCCGAGATCGTCCCCAGCACCGACGAGCCCAAGCGAGCCGAGGAGGCCACGAAGGCGGACGAAGCATCGATGCCCGAATCCGAGGAGGAGGATCCCGATGAGTGAAGGCACCGGCGCAGACCTGCGCTTTCTCAAGGGTTACGCGTTCGTGTCCACAACGCTCGTGGTGGTTCTGGCGATCATCGCCTTTCGGCAGTTGCAGCGCGCGCACTTCAAGGAGATTGATGTGCAGCGCATCAACGTCGTCGAGCCGGCGGGCACGCTCCGCATGACGATCACCAATCACGCGCTCATGCCCGATCCGGTGATCGGCGGAAAGTCCTATCCCCTGCGCTCTGGCACGGGTGGCGCGGGCGCCGGTCTGATTTTTTTCAACGATGAGGGAAACGAGAACGGTGGATTGACCTTCACCGGAAGAAAAACCGGGACGGGCCATTCCGCCGGCGCCGGCCTCTCATTCGATCAGTTCAATCAGGACGAGACCGTCACTTTGTCGTACGACGACGAGGAGGGAGAGCGCGCGGCGGGGCTGAACATTCTCGACCGGCCCGATGTATCGATTCAGGCGTTCGCCGAGAGCGCGATGGTGTACCGCGCGCTGCCGGACGGTCCCGAGAAGACCAAGCGGCTGCAGGCGTTCAAGGAACGAGAGGCGAAGGCAGGCAATTACGGCGGCGCGACGCGCATGTACGCCGGCAAGGGCAGCCACAAGGAAGCCATCGTGACGCTGTCCGATCCGCACGGACATCCGCGTATTCGCATGAAGGTCGATTCGCTGGGCGCACCCACACTCGAGTTTCTCGACTCGTTGGGGAACGTCACGTATCACCTTCCCGCCACGTCGAAGTAGAGCGCTCCAGTGAGACATGCCGTGCCTTGGCGCACGTGGTCGATGCTTTTCGCCGCGTTCGCCGCAACACCGTCGTTCGGTTGCGCGCGCCCGCAAAGCTCGACGGTCGCGCCTCGGGCGCCGAGCCTCGGAGCGCCGACGCCGGATTCGCTGGCCGCGCTCTTCCTGCATCGATTCGCCGACGATTCGCCTGCGGCCTTCGACAGCGTGGATCCGGACTCGGAAAGCCGCACGGTGATGCACGCGGCGGTAAAGAAGAAACTCGCGCGCGAAGCGGGGCTGGGTCGCGTCGTATGGCGCAACTCGGAGCGGGCGGTGCTGCTGCTCACCGGGACGGTGAAAGCCGACAACGGCGGTGATGAGACGAACCTGGTGCGCCACTTCTCGGGCATCTATCAAGCAGAAGCGCGTCAGGGCAGTTGGAGCATTGTTCGCCAGCTTCCCATCGACACTCTCAACTACATCCGTCGGCAAGCGCTGCACGTCGAGCTCGCGCCCGGACGCGGCATCGCAGTCGTGGACACGCTGGCCATTGCGATCGGCGGTCGCTGGGGCTTCGCGGTTCGCCTGAACAACCATGCGCGGATCTCGCGGTTGCGGCTCGACGGTGATTCGACGGCGTGGGCGTTCGGCGGTGGCGTTCTGTGGATCGACGCGGCGCGCCGCGCGCACGCGCGATTGGTTCTCGCGTACCAGCTGCGCGACGAGACCGAGCGCCCGAAGGATTCCACCTCCAAAACGGCCACCGATTCGATCCCGGCGTTCGGCGCCTATCACAACACGGACGCCTGGCACCCGGTCTTCACCTACACGAGCGCGAACGACATGGCCACCATGTCGTTGACCGTTCGGCTCCCTGCTGCATATCACCTCACGACGACGCAGCCTCAGACCGAAACGGTTGCGAATGGCACGCGTACGGTGACCGGCCGCAGCACGTATCCCGCCTGGCTGCTGAGCATGATCTACGATCGCGATTGGCACGTGGTGACGAGCGATGTCCATGGCGTGACGTTCGAGACATTCCTCACGCCTGCCTTCCATTTTCCTCACGACACGCTCGCCAGCGCGCTGCGGCGCATCGATTCGATTTATGGCAAGCGTTTCGGCGGTCCGACGCCGCCGTACATCGCCGTCGTCGAGGATCGCGCGATCGGGCCTCGCGGCTTCTCGGTTCGAATGGCGGATGCCGTGATCACGGGCACCGAGGTCGAACACCTGGATCAGGTAGGCATACACGGACCCGTCGCGGCCTTCGCCCACGAGGTGTCGCACGGCTGGACGATGAACGCGACCGGCCCCGCGGCCAACATGCTGCGC
>DATHJR010000571.1:0-2875 GCA_035286525.1 Gemmatimonadaceae bacterium
GTCATGCGGCCTCCGCTACAGAGTGAACGGAGTGGTGCAATGCGCCGCGTACGAGCCCGCGAGACAGTCGCTGTCGCCGCCACCGCTCCCGGCACCGGCGCCCCCGCCCCCGCCGCCGAAGAACATGAACGTGCCGGGCTGATGCGAGATCAGGCAGTTGAGCAGCAGATCTTCCGCAGCACCCAATAGCGCCAGAGCGGTTGCGAGCTGCGCCGCCAGGAATGGCGTAAGCACAGGTGCTTCGGCGATCAAGGCCTCGATGCCCACCACCACTCCAGCCGCGGCGGCGTATTTGAGCCATTCCTGCAGGCACGCTCCGATTGCGGGCGATACGATTTGCGCGCTCGCATCCTGCGGCGCGAGGGTGAAGGCAAGGCTGTATGCCACGCTATTCAACAGGCGTTGCACTCCGTTCGGCTGGGGTTGATGCTCGAGCCGGACGGGAATTGCAGGGCCTCCTCCGCCACTCGGAGGAACACCGGTCGTGGTTGTCGTGGTTGTGGAGTACGTGCCCACGAGCGTGCCCGAACGGACCGCCCTCGTGAATGAGGTCGTCCTCAACCACCCCGCAGTCACTTTCTTCCACGAGTATGTCGTGGTGCTCGAGATCGCTCCATCGACGTAATGCTGCATCGCCGCCGGTGGTCCGCCGAAGAGCGAATAGAGCAGGATGACGGTGTGCTTGTGCAACGACTGATCGGTGAACCGCATCGCGTAGTAGCCCGACGTCTTCGCGAGTCCGGGACTTCCGAACGGGACCAGCAGCAGTGATCCCGTGCCGCCGGCCGTGATGCTCGCACTCACTCCAGGGGACCGTTTCACACTCTCTCTCACGGGTTGGAGGCGGTGCGTGCGCGGGTCGACGACGGATGCGCTCGCCGTAGCGACATAGTTGAGTTGCGCATCGCCTTTTCCAACCTCCCATCCCGGCTCGGTGAACAGCCGTGATGCTCCGTCGCCGCGATCAGCGCACGCTCCGATGATGAGCGCTGCGACAGCAATCGCCGCTAATGCCATGCGATGCTTCATGGGTGGTGCTCCCGCGTGAACCGCACTGCACGCACTGCTGACGGGTTACGTCAACCGGTCGCCGAACCGACGTGCGCGCGATGCGGACCAATGGTGATCGCCACCACGGGGAGACGCTGCCGCGTGCGCCGCGCACGCGCCCGGCGCGCCTCGAGAACGCGCCACGACGGTACATGCGAGACCAGTGCGTCTTCCGGGCTGCGTTCGGCCATCGGCGCGTTCACGGCGCCACGACGTGCTCGACTCGCAGGTGCTGGGTCGGGACGACGCGCGGCGGCGCGCCATCCGGTTTGCGGGCACACGATGCGTCAGCCTCGGCATCCGCCCGACATCGATCTCATGCGAGCGCCATCGCGTGGCGCACGCTGGGAAGAGCGCTACTTCCGCTGCGCCGCGCGCTTCCTCGGTGCGGCGCCGGTATCCGCCTTCCGAGCTAGCGCACGCACGCGCTTCCGATGGAAGGAATCGATCGCCTCTACCACCGGCTCCGCGTCGAAGCGCACCGCGTCCGTGGTCGGAAGGCCTGTCTGGCGGCGCGTCTTCTCGATCGCCGCACGCGCCGCGCGCACGGACAAGTCGTACGTGTTCAACGCCACCGCGATCACCGGCGCAGGGCGCAGATGCTGCACGAGCATCTCGTGCATACGGATCAGCTCCGGCAGCGGCGGAATCTCGATCCACGGGTTGTTTCCGATGTGCAGCCGCGACGGTTGCGCGCACATGACCATCGCGTTCGGCAGCGACCCATGCATGAGGCCGAGCGTTACGCCGGAGTAGCCCGGATGAATGATCGATCCCTGCCCCTCCACGAGCACGATGTCCGCGCCCTTCGAGGCATCGAGCACGAGACGCTCGGCCGCGCCGGCGATGAAGTCGGCGATCACCGCGTCGACCGCGGTTCCCCATCCCTCGATGAGAATGCCCGTCTGCCCCGTGCCGGCAAACCGAACCTCGCGATTGCGCGCCTTCAATCCGTCTCGAATCTGCAGCGCCGACGTCATCTTCCCGATGTTGCAGTCCGTTCCGACCGTGAGCACCACGGTCGCATCGACCGTCCGCACGCGCCCCATCGCCACGGTCAG
This sequence comes from Gemmatimonadaceae bacterium, assembly GCA_035286525.1. Classification (GTDB taxonomy): domain Bacteria; phylum Gemmatimonadota; class Gemmatimonadetes; order Gemmatimonadales; family Gemmatimonadaceae; genus FEN-1250. The sequence goes on from DATHJR010000571.1 coordinate 2,112, forward strand.
GTGCGCGGGCGGACGGCGCAGATCGTGGATCTCGACGTTGCGCTTCGCGGCGCGCGCAGAAAACTCCGGGTCGGCGCCGAGAAAGGTGTGCAGCCCGCTCCACACCTCGAGCCCGGCATCGATCGCCGCCAGAATCATCGCGCGCCACTCGTCCGGCAGCTTTCCGCCCTGCGGCGCCACGCCGATCAGCAGCGCAGTCGGCTTCCGCTGTAGCCCTTCGCCTACCGTGGCCACCACGGGAATGTCGCCGCCGAAGCCAAGCACGTCCTGCGCCGTTCGGCCCGCCCGACGCGAGTCGATGACCGCAACGACCCGTTCGGGCGTGTAGCGGATGCAGGAGTTGGCGGTTTTTGAGGTGAGTGGTCCGAACTGTCCTTCGGCGACGACGAGGAAGCGAAGTTCGCGTGGCATCTATTGAATTTGAGGTTCAGGCAGAGCGCGCGCGATCGCGGGCCTCGGCCGATGTGATGACGTCGATTCCCGACGGCGTTCCGACGAGAACATCCGCGCCTGGCAGCGGCGCGCGAACGACGAGCGCGCTATTGCGCAGCAGTCGCCGAAATCCCTGCCCTTCGTACACGCGGCCGATGAGGATGCGTCGGACGATCACGTCGAGCACGGCTAGCGTGGGCACCGCCACGAGCAGCCCCACACCGCCAAGGAGCTGCCCCATGAGCAGAATGGCCATGATCGTGAGCACGGGCGCGAGGCGAACCTGTCGCGCCATGATCAGCGGCGAGATGACGTTGCTCTCGAGCAGGTGG
>DATHJR010000572.1:0-7144 GCA_035286525.1 Gemmatimonadaceae bacterium
ACAAGGTCGACACCGTGGTGGTCGACCTCGGCACCGCGACGACCTTCGACTGCATCACCGCCGAGGGCGTGTTCTTTGGCGGCATCATCGCGCCGGGACTGCGCACGTCGGCGGACACGCTGATTCGTCGCACGTCGAAGCTCCCGGCGACGGAGCTCGTGCCGCCGGCGCACGCGATCGGTACGCGCACCGAGGACTGCATCCGCGCGGGCGTGCTCTTTGGCGCGGCCGATGCGATCGATGGACTCGTGCGGCGCATCAAGGCCGAGTGGCCCACGGAGCGCGTTCCGAAAATCGTGGCGACGGGCGGGCTCGCGCCGCTCGTGACGCCGATTTGCAGGGAGATCGATATCGTCGAGCCGCATCTCACGCTCTACGGGCTCCAGATCGCGTTCGCGTTCCTCGAGCAGTCCGCCACGGCGTGAGCGAACCGGCGCGGCGCGCCGCGGAGCACACGCGCACTCGCCGGCTCGGCTACCGATTGCTGCCGGGCGAGGGATTTAGCTACCTGTTGCACATGCGGCCTCGCGAGTGGCCGATCATGATCGCGCACACCGCGCTCGGCTTCGTGCTCGCGCAGGGTGTGAGCGCCACGATTCACGGCGCGCGCTTCGCGACGTTGCTCGGCGGCCTCGCGGTGTGGGTCGTGCTGCTCAACGGCGGCACCCTCGCGATCAACAGCGCCTTCGACAACGATGAGGGCGACATCGGCTATCTCGATGCGCCGCCGCCACCGCCCGCGCATCTCGCGCTCTTTGGGTTCGCGTTGATGCTCGCGGGGCAGGGCATTGCGCTCGCATTGCCGCGCGGCTTTGCGATCGCCTACGCGATCTGCTTCGCGATGTCGCTCCTCTACAGCGTGCCACCCGCACGCCTCAAGGCCGTCGCCGGCGCAGACTGGATCATCAACATGGTCGGCTTCGGCGCGCTCACGCCGTACGCGGGATGGGCGCTCACGCTTCTCCCGCTCTCGCGCGCCGGCGCGTGGGCGATCGGCGGATTCGCGCCGCTCTTCGCCGCGCTGTATCCGCTCACGCAGCTGTATCAGCTCGAGGACGATCGCGCCCGCGGCGATCGCACGCTCGCGATCGTGCTTGGGCCGCGCTGGAGTCTCGCCGTCTCGATTGGCGCGGTGGTGATTGCCTTCGCGTGCTTCGCGAGGGCGTCAGCGCTGTCGCACGCTGTTTCGCGCGACGCGCCGGCGCTGCTGGCGCTCGGCGTCGCGGCCTGCGCCTGGCTGCTCGTGCTCACTCCGTGGATCGTCCGCGCCTCCGGACTCTCGCCTGCGGCGCACAAGCGCGGAATGTACGCGGCGCTGGGAGCGTGGGCGCTGACCGATGCTGCGGTGCTGATCGCCGTTCGCTGACGGCCGATGCGGTCGTCCATGCCGCTTGCCGAAGGGGCCGGAGATCTCGAGGAGGGCGCGCGCCGCCTCGTCCGGCCGCGCTCGTAACAACGCTGTAACACTGTCTGGCTGGCCAACTTAGCCTGCTATGAGGTGTGTCATCCGAGCGGTTGACTCGAGGGCCACGATAGTCTAACTTTGGCGTGTTAGCACTCTCACCTGTCGAGTGCCAACAGTAGATCGTTCCGAGTCAGGCCCGAACCCCATACTGCAGGAGAATCTCTACTTATGGCTACTAAGAGCGCGGCAGCGCTGAAGGTCAGTCCGCTCGCCGATCGTGTTGTCGTGAAGGCGTTGGAAGAGACGGAGTCGATGCGTGGTGGCTTGTACATCCCCGACACCGCGAAGGAAAAGCCGCAGCAGGGAGAGATCGTCGCCGTGGGACCGGGCCGCTTCGAGAAGGACAAGCGCGTGCCGATGGAAGTGAAGGTTGGCGACAAGGTGCTGTACGGCAAGTACAGCGGCACCGAGGTCACCATCGAAGGCGACCAGTATCTGATTCTCCGCGAGTCCGACGTCCTGGCGATCATCTAACTGCACTTCGCGTTGTGCGCCGGGCTCGTGCCCGCCGCATTCGACTCGCTTCAAAAAACCTCATTCAATCGATAATTCATATGGCTGCCAAGGAACTGCATTTCAATACCGAGGCTCGCGCGGCACTCAAGCGCGGCGTCGATCAACTCGCCGAGGCGGTGAAAGTCACGCTCGGCCCTAAAGGACGGAACGTCGTCATCGACAAGAAGTTCGGTGCGCCGACGGTCACGAAGGACGGCGTCACCGTTGCGAAGGAGATCGAGCTCTCTGATCCCCTCGAGAACATGGGCGCGCAGATGGTGAAGGAAGTCGCGACGAAGACGTCCGACATCGCGGGCGATGGCACCACCACCGCCACCGTGCTCGCTCAGGCGATCTTTCGCGAAGGCCTCAAGAACGTCACCGCCGGCTCCAACCCGATGGCACTCAAGCGCGGAATCGATCGCGCCGTGGCGGCCGTGGTCGAAGAGCTCAAGCGCATCAGCGTCCCGACGGCCGGCAAGAAAGAGATCGCGCAGGTCGGCTCCATCTCCGCAAACAACGACAAGGAGATCGGTGATCTGATCGCCGAGGCGATGGAGAAGGTCGGCAAGGATGGCGTGATCACGGTCGAAGAGGCACGAGGCCTCGAGACGACGCTCGAGACGGTCGACGGCATGCAGTTCGACCGCGGCTATCTCTCCCCGTACTTCGTCACCGATCCCGAGAAGATGGAAGCGGTGCTCGAGGATGCGCTGATCCTGATTCACGACAAGAAGATCGCGTCGATGAAGGATCTCCTGCCGGTGCTCGAGAAGGTTGCGCAGCTCGGCAAGCCTCTGCTCATCATCGCGGAGGACGTCGAGGGTGAGGCGCTCGCGACGCTGGTCGTCAACAAGCTTCGTGGCACGCTCCGCGTTGCGGCAGTCAAGGCGCCGGGCTTCGGCGATCGCCGCAAGGCGATGCTGCAGGACATCGCGGTCATCACGGGCGGACAGGTCATCTCCGACGAAGTCGGCTTCAAGCTCGAGAATGCCCAGGTCACCGACCTCGGCAAGTCGAAGCGCATCGTCGTCGACAAGGACAACACCACGCTGATCGATGGCGCCGGTGAAGAGGACAAGATCAAGGGCCGCCTTGCCGAGATCCGCGCCGCGATCGAGAAGGCGACGTCGGACTACGATAAGGAAAAGCTCCAGGAGCGTCTCGCGAAGATCTCCGGTGGTGTTGCGGTGATCAACGTCGGTGCGGCGACCGAGGCCGAGATGAAGGAGAAGAAGGCCCGCGTCGAGGATGCGCTGCACGCCACGCGCGCAGCGGTCGAGGAAGGAATCGTCCCCGGCGGCGGTGTCGCCCTGATTCGCGCGCAGAAGGTGCTGAAGGCGCTCAAGCTCGAGGACACCGAGGAGCAGATCGGCGTCGACATCATCCGCAAGGCGATCGAGGAGCCCCTCCGCATGATCGTCCAGAACGCGGGCGGCGAAGGCTCGATCGTGCTCGAGAAGGTTCGCAACTCGAAGGATGACAAGTACGGCTACAACGCGCTCACGGACACGTACGAGGATCTCGTTGCCTCGGGCGTGATCGATCCGACCAAGGTGACCCGCACCGCGTTGCAGAACGCGGCGTCGATCGCCGGTCTTCTGCTCACGACGGAAGCGATTGTCGTGGAGAAGAAGGAAGAGAAGTCGGGCGCGCCGTCCGGTGGACCCGGCGGCGGCATGGGTGGCATGTACTAGTCGCACACCAACCACTTGGTGTGCACGAGGCGGGGGTCCGGCATTCGGGCCCCCGCTTTGCGTTTGTCCTCGAAGTGAGCATGACAATGAGCCGCTCTACCCGGTCGACCGAATGCGATTGATCCGCACGATCGTGCTTCTCTGCGCCTGCGTGTCCTCGTCGCGCGCCGCCGCGCAAGCGCGTGAGCCGCGCGTCGACGTCGAGCCAGCGGGCGGCGGAGCAGCTCACGTCGCCGACCTTCCCGCCTCGGCGTTCCGCAACGCGAACGGCAGCGCGCGCCTGCGCGACGATCAGTATCGCGTCGTGCGCCGGCGCATCGTGCCGCTGCTCGAACGGTGGGCGCGCGACAGTCGGCTCGCGATCAACCCGGCGTACGTCACCGCGCTCGTGCTCAAGGAGAGTGGGGGAGACTCACTCGCCGTGAGTGGAGCGCCGGCGCTCGGCATCGCGCAGCTCACGGCCTCCGCGGACTCCGACATGCGCCTCATGGTGACCGAGTATCACTTCCAGTGGATGGCGCCCGAAGTGAACGGATGGCCGCGAGCTTCCGCGGCACGCGCATCGTCGGTCAACGCCGCAACGATCGATTCACTGCTCGCGCGAGGTACGCTCACGTCGCGAAACGAGTACCTGTTCGATCCCGTGCCCAGCGCTCGCGCGGCCGTGTTCTGGATTCGATTGCTCGAGAACAAGTGGACCAGCGACTTCTGGCCGGGCGGCTACGGCCCCTCGGCGCGCGAGCGGCTCAACGGCGGGAAGCCCCTCACGCAACACCAGATGTTCGACCTCGTAACCGTGAGCTACAACAGGGGTTACATCGAGGTAAAAGCGCTCGTGGACAAGTACGGCACAGACTGGGTTGCGCACCTCGCCGAGCTCACCGGCGGACGAGCGGAGGCGGCGGATTACCTCGAGCGCGTGCGGGCCTACACCGCACTGCTGGAGGGACCGGACGCGGGCGCGCTCGATTCTCCTTCGGCGCACTGAGGAACTGCAACTTTTCGGGACAGGGTAACGTACTAACTGTGCGGGCCCGGAACCCGTACGCATGACGAAAAAAATGAAAGAGCCGTCCGCCCGGTGTGTGTGCTCACAGTTGAGGGGTTGTTCCTCCTTGCCCCGTGAAAACACCTTCCAAACACCGGTCGAACGGCTCTTCTTTTTTCCCCCTGATCGTCAAGCTATTCAGGGCTCCGCAAATAATCTACGGACTCACAGCTCGAGCGAGAGCTGGCTCGCCGCTACCACGGTCCGCGGATTTCTTCCTGCGATAAACGGGCCGCAGACCGCGCCCTGGGACGCGGCCTGCATCGCCCCCCGGAAGCTCGTTCGCGCTACCGCCTCGCGCATCGACGCAAGCGCGGTCTTCGGCTGGTTGCACCGCTGGCTCAAGTGCGCGAGCACCAGTTGGGCGAGCCCCGGATGCACGCAGTCGCGCGCGAACATTCCGGCGCGCCGGTTGCTCAGGTGCCCGAACGCGCCCCCCACCCGTGCCTGCACGGACGGCGGATACGGTCCCGCGCGCAGCATGTCCTCATCGTGATTCGACTCGAGCACGAGAACGTCGAGGCGCTCGAAGGTGCGCCGGAACGACGGCGGCACGTGGCCGAGGTCGTAGATGATCCCCGCGCGGGCGCCCGTCGACCGCGCCGTAGCGAGCACCGCCACGGGCTCCGTGCCATCGTGCGGCGTACGCACGGTCTGCACGCTGATGTCTCCGAGCTCGACCGTCGCTCCAGCGGCGAAGGGGCGCGCACCGATCTCCCGCAGCAGCGGATAGCCGGCGATCGTGCCGCTGCTCGCGTACACCGCCCACTTCCATCGCTTCGCCGCCGCGCACGCGCCGCGCACGTGATCGTTGTGCTCGTGCGTCACGATCGCGCCCTCGATCGATTCTCCGCTCACGCCAATGGCGTGTAGGCGTTTCGCGAGCTCGCGCACGGGGAAGCCGGCGTCGATGAGAATGCGCGTGCCGCCGCTCTCCACGAGCACCGCGTTTCCCGCGCTCCCGCTTCCGAGCAGCCAGATGCGCACGCTACGTGCTCCGGCTCTTCGCGTGCGATGCGGTCAACTGTCGTCGGCCGCTCTCGCCGAGGACGACCGAGCGGCGTGACATCACGCGCTCTGCAATTTCGAGAAACTTCGCCAGCCTGAACTCGCTCATCGCCTCGCCATCCACCCACGAGAATGGTGGAACATACTTTGGCGGCGTCTCCGATCCGAACACGCTCGACCCCGCACCGATCACGCTCCCCGTGGTCAGCCTCGTGCCGATCCCGGTTTTCGCGTGGTCGCCGATCAGCGAGCCGAGCTTGCTCGCGCCCGTATCGCGCACGCCGTCGGGGGTCCACAGCTGCACGGACCCGTACGTGTTCTTGAGATTGCTCGTGATCGTTCCCGCGCCAAGGTTCACCCAGCGCCCGAGATACGAGTGGCCAACGAAGCCGTCGTGCCCCTTGTTGGCATGACCGAGCACGATGGTCTCGGAGATCTCGCCCCGAATCACGCTGTGCTCTCCAATGGAGCATCCGCTCACGCGATCTCCGAGCACGGCCGCGTGCTCGAGCACCGCGCACGGACCCACGAGACGCGTGAACGCGCGCACGCTTGCCCCCCGTCGCACGAGCACGGGACCGTTCGTCACATCGAACACCACCTGGGGCTCCACATTCGCACCCGCCTCCACGCACACGCGCCCGGTGCCGATGACGATTGCGCCGCTGGGCAGCGCACAGCTCAGGTGCGGTGCCATCCCCTCGATGTCTTCGCGCAATTGTGTCGGCAGTTGCGTGATGAGCTCCCACACGGCGTTCACCCATCGTCCCGGAACGTCGATCACACGCGTGCCGGCGCCTCGCAACGACTCGAGCGATGATACACCGTCGCGAAGCTTGGCCCCGCCCAATGCGTCCGGCAGGCGCACCGCCGCGATGGCGCCATTGCACGTCCACACGTCGGCGTCAGGTGCGCTCCAGCCAATGGGAACGATACACCGGCTGTTCGCGATGATCGAGCCGGCGCGAATGTCACCGGCTGCTCGCGGCGCGCCCGCCTCCTCGAAGTCGCGCAGATGCTCCGCGCCGATGAATCCAGCAGCGGTCGCGTCGAGCGCGCGCTCCCATCGAGCGCGGCCGAGCGCGGTCCCGGCGCGCATCTCGCCGAAGGGGCGCGTCAGTGCGAACGGCTCAAAGCTCCGCGCCTGCGCATCGTCGTAGAGATGGAGTTCGGTCACGCGCGGTCCCGCACGGCAGTCGGCAGTGAATCGAGCAACTCTTTGAGCTCCGACGCGCGCTCCTTCGTCGTCACCAGCGTGAGGCCATCGCGAGCGACGACGACGAGATCGTTCACGCCATAGAGCACCACCGATCCGGCCTCCGCGTGCACGACGTTGTTCGACGCGCCAACGAGATGGACGTCGCCAAAGGTCGCGTTGCCGCTGCCGTCGCGCCTGCGCACGCGGTGCAGCGCGGCCCACGTGCCGACGTT
>DATHJR010000573.1:0-3535 GCA_035286525.1 Gemmatimonadaceae bacterium
CAGCTTCCGCGGCCTTCGCATCGTTCGTTGCGCTGTTCGTGAACTTCTCCACTGGCGGCGCGAGGCCGCCCGCGAAAATGCGATCCTCGTGACGCGAGATGACGAGCGCGTTCTCGGTGCCCGCGGTGGTCGCGGCGGCAGGAACAGACGTCTGTTTGCGGCAGGCGGCGCTCGCCAGCACGAGAATCACAAGCGCGGCGCGAGAGCGGGAGCGCGAAGGGAAGTGTGTCACCGGTGAATTCCTCCGCTACAGCGCAAAGATCCAGACGATCCCGCCCTGGCTGGTGTGCCGGGCGAGATTGCGCGCGAAATCCGCCGGATCGCGCACGTCGGCGGGGTCATCGGACTTGTAGTCGCCGGAGAGCAGCAGCCAGTCGCCACCGATGCCCGCGTAGATCGCGACGTACTGTTTTCCGTCCGCACCCGTGAACGTGATCGGGTCGCCAACCACGCCCGATCCCACCTTGAACCTCCAGAGCACCGCGCCGTTCCTCGCATCCGCGGCCTTGAACCATCCGTCGAGCGTACCATAGAAGACCACGTCACCTCGCGTGGCGAGACTCCCGCTCCACACCGGGAACGGTTCCTTGATCGCCCACACGCGCTTGCCGGTCGTGGCGTCCCAGGCGATGAACGCGCCCATGTTGGGATCGCTCCCCGCGTGATACGGGCTGTTGATCCCCATGAACGGCGTTCCCTTGAGATGCGCCGCCTGCACGGCCTCGTAATCCATGCACATGCTGTTCGTCGACGCGTAGAACAATCCGGTGCGCGGCGAATATGCAACGGGCGACGCCGGGCTCTTGCCGCCCTCGAGCGTTGGACAGATGTCCTTCACGTTTCCCTTCGATGCGCCCGTCGCCTTCGCATCGTTGAGCACGGGACGACCGGTCGCGAGGTCGATCTTCGATGCCCAGTTCACGTGCACGTACGGCTCGGCCACGAGCACCTCGCCAGTCGCGCGATCCATCGTGTACTCGAATCCATTCTTGTCGAAGTGCACGAGCGCCTTGCGCATCTTTCCGCCGATCCTGAGATCGACGAGGATCATCTCGGCGGCGGCATCGAAGTCCCAGCTGTCGTGCGGCGTGAACTGATACGCCCACACGAGCGATCCGTCCTCGGGATGTCGCGCGAGCACGCTCGCCGTCCATTTGTTGTCGCCCAACCGTTGGTCGGCGTTGTACGGCCCCGGATTACCGACGCCGTAGTACACGAGGTCGAGCTCGGGATCGTACGACATCCATCCCCACACCGGCGCACCGCCGTGCTTCCACGCGTCGGCGGGCCACGTCGATTGTCCCAGCTGCGCACCCTTGTCGTAGAACGCCTTGAACGTGCCGGCCTTCGCGAGCACGAGGCTGTCGGGGCCGATGTTGGTCGCGGTCCACACGATCCTGCCCGTCGCGAGATCGAGCCCCTTCACCCAGCCGAGGATGCCGAGCTCGCCGCCGGACGCGCCGACGAGCACGCGATTCTTCACGATGAGCGGCGCCATCGGCGTCGTCTCGCCTGAGGCCAGGTCTGCAATTTGTGTTGACCACAATTCCTTTCCTGTCGCCGCATCCACAGCCACGGTGTGTCCGTCGAGCAGGTTGTACACGATCTTTCCCTCGGCGTACACGGCGCCACGATTCACGACGTCGCAGCACGCGATACCAATCGCGTTCTGATCAACCGGTGGGCGGTATTTCCATTTGAGCGGATAGCCGTCCTTCGTGAGATCGAACGCGTACAGCACGTTCGGGTACGGCGTTACCACGTACATCGTCTTGTTGACGACGAGCGGCTGTCCCTCGTGTCCGCCGAGCGTGCCGGTGGAGAAAGTCCACACAGGATGCAGGCTCTTGACGGTTGCCGGCGTGATCTGCGCGAGCCCGCTGTAGCGAGTGGCCGCGTAGTCCTTCGATGGCATCGTCCACTCGCCGTCCGCCGCGCTCTGCGCCGCGGCGTGCACGGCCGAGAGCGATGCCAGGGAGAACGCGAATGCGGCGGCGGAGCGGTGCAGAGGCATCGGCGCTACTTCGGCAGCTTGGCGGCCAGCACGTCCGGCTTGCCCACCTTCGGGGCCTCGCTGAACAGGGCGGGCGCCTTGCTGAAGAGCGCCGCGGCGACTCGGCCGGTGAGGTGCGCTTCGCGACCTGCCTCGTTCTCAAAGACATCGAAGATGCCGTACACGCCGGGAGCGGTCTTGATCGCGAACCAGGCGATGGTGCCCGGCTCCTGCTCGACGATCTCCAGGCCACTCTTCAGGAAATCCTCGACCTCCTGTTCCTTGCCCGGCTTCGCTTTCATGTTCACGTACACCGAGAGGTTCACCATGTTCGATGTTCCAGCGTGAGGGTGTGCTCTACTTGCCTGTAGTGAGAATATGCGCCGCGGGCGCGGCGGCAGGCCAGCCCTCGCCGATTGTCGTCAGGCGTCGCGAATCATCTTCTCGATTCTGCGGTCGGGCACGAGCCAGAGCGTGGCAACTGAGGCGTACAACGCCTCCGACACGGCCGGCCGGTAGAACGCGCAGGCGATAGCGATCGCGTACATGGCAACAGAGGCAAGCCCCTTCTTGTCGATGCCAACGGCTGCCGCGAGCTGCGAGTTCGGGCCCTGCTCGTGGATGAGCGCGCGCTCCAGAATCGTGTAGGCAGCGCCGGCGCACAGCAGCACGATTCCATACAACGCCGCGGGCGCGGATGCGTCGTGGTGCTCGCCCATCCATTCCGTGACGAACGGAATCAGCGAGAGCCAGAAGAGGAGGTGGAGATTCGCCCACAGTATGCCGCCGTTCACGCGCTCGGCCAGCAGCAGCATGTGATGATGGTTCGCCCAGTAGATGCCGAGGAAGATGAAGCTGAGCACGTAGGCGAAGAACACCGGAACACCGGGTTGGAGCGCGCGCCAGGTCACGTCCTGCGGAACGTGGAGCTCGAGCACCATGATCGTGATCAGGATCGCGATCACACCATCGCTGAACGTCTCCATTCTTGCTTTGCTCAACTCGCGCTCCGGTAGTTCGGGTTGGTGAATTCTCGCTGCATCGTCAGCGACTGCAAGCCCCGGGATACTCTCCGCCGGTAGCCACGCCGGAGACTTGACCGGGTCTGGGCACGAGCGCATCTCTGAGCCTGGATATCGACCACCCTTTCTCCGCCGATACGATGCGATTTCGTGCTCCGCACATCCTCGCGCTCGCCCTCTTGCTCGGACCGCGCGCCGGCGCGCAGCAGAGCGCGACCAAAGTCACGGAAGTCGAGGGGATTACGGAATACCGGCTACCGAATGATCTGCGCGTCCTCCTCTTCCCGGATCAATCCAAGCCGACGGTCACCGTCAACGTGACGTACATGGTGGGCTCGCGGCACGAGGGGTACGGCGAGACCGGGATGGCGCACCTGCTCGAGCACATGCAGTTCAAGGGCACCCCGACTCGGAACAACATTCCGGTCGAGATGGACAAACACGGCGCCCGGTGGAACGCGTCGACGTGGCTCGATCGCACGAACTACTTCGAGACGATGACGTCGAGCCCCGAGAATCT
>DATHJR010000574.1:0-15743 GCA_035286525.1 Gemmatimonadaceae bacterium
CATCGCGAGCGACGCCGGAGACAATTTCGACCAGTCTTTCGGAATGCGCAGCGTTCCCGCTGCTTCGGCGGGATACGGCAAACCGGTTGGCATGCCGAATCCGAAGTCGCGCAGCGCCTCGTACTTCTCCCGCGACGAAAAGCGTGAGGTGAATTTGACGATACCGATGTTGCTCGAGTAACGGATGACGTCCGCCAGTGACATCTCCGGCTTCTTTTGCTCGTCCGAGATCGTGCGGCCATCGAGCACGTAGGTACCGTTCTCGGTGTTCATGATCTCGTCCGGCTTCGCGCGTCCGAGCTGGAGGAGTCGCGACACCAACAGCGGCTTGAGCGTCGATCCCGGCTCGAACGGCTCGCTCACGGCGGGGCTGCCGGACGACCGCGGATCGGTGCGTCGGCTCGCCATCGCGCGAATCTCGCCGTCGTGTGGATCGAGGATGACGATGTCACCTCCGTCCGCCCCAGTGCCGACGAGGGCATCGGCGAGCGCGCGCTCGGAGATTTCCTGGAGCGCCTGGTTGATCGTGAGCACCACCGCATCGCCGGCCTCGGGTACGTCATCGTCCGGCGCATCGATGCGCGCGCCGCGTGAGTCGCGGGCCAAGTGCGCCACGCGCTCCTCGCCCCGCAGCAGCGAGTCGAGCGTGAGCTCGAGCCCGTCAACGGCGACGCCGCGCGCGTCGACCACCCCCACCAGGCGGCGCATCGCCTCACGCTGTGTGTAGACGCGCTCATTGCCGGCATCCGCGTATACGCCGCGCATGTGCGTGACGGCTGCCGCGTCACCCGGCTGATAGGCGCCCGGGATGATCACCCATGCGCGCTGCAGATCGGTGGCGCGCGCCACCCATGCGCGTGGCACTCCGAGCTTCGAGAGCGCACGCGCCGTCACGGCGCGATCCTTCAGCTCCCGCGGCGCGACGCGCAGCCGTACCGTCGGACGGCTCTGCGCCACCGGCACCTCGCCGACGTCGAAGATGTCGCCGCGCGGCGCGGGCACATCGGCGGCAGCGAACTGCTGCCGCTGCGCCCTGTGCCGCCAGAGATCGCCCTGCCACAGCTGCACCTGCGCCGCCCGCACGACAAGCGCGACCGCGAACAGTACCAGCGATCCGTGCACGAGTTGGAGACGGCTGGGGCGTATCATTTACTGCGCGTGCGGTCGCGAAAGGATCACGAGCTGCGAGTCGTTCGGCACGTGCATGTCGAGTCGCTTCTCGACGACCGTGGCGAGCGAGCTGCGGCTGACGAGATCCCGAATCTCGCTGCGCAGCTGCGCGCGCTGCGACTGCAGCTGGAGTCGCTGCTGCTCGAGCGCGAGCAGCGCCTTCGCCTGGGCGTGACCTTCCGCTCGTCGCCAGATCACGCCCGCGCCGATCAGCACGAACGCCAACAGTGCCGACGCCACCCAGGCGCGACCGCGCCCGCGTGCCGCTACGCGGCGCGCCGCCACGCCCGGAGTCGCGCACTGCGAGCGCGCGGATTCGCGGCCAGCTCGCGCTCGCTCGCCGTGACCGCCTTACGGTGTACGCTTTCGCCGAGCGAGACGGCACCGCAGATGCACAGCGGCTGGCGCGGTGGACAGGTGCACGGATTGCTCCAGTCGCGGAACGCGTGCTTCGCGACGCGATCCTCTCCGGAGTGATAGGCGATCACCACGATCGTGCCGCCCGGGTTGAGGCGGTCGCGCAGCGCGGGCAACGCGCGCGCAAGCGCCCCCAACTCATCGTTCACCTCGATGCGGATCGCCTGGAAGATGCGCGCGAAGTCGCCGGGCCCACTGCGAGTTCCGAGCGCGCCGCGAATCGCATTCACGAGATGGTCGCTCGTCGCGAAGGGTACGGTCGCGCGGCGCTTGACGATCTCGCGCGCGAGACGCGGCGCCTTTCGCTCGTCCGCGTACTCGCGAAAGAGCTGCATCAGCTGCTGGTCCGGCGCCTCGTTCAGAAGCTCGGCCGCGCTCTGTCGCGCGTCGTTTCCCATGCGCATGTCGAGGGGTGCACCCTCGCGGAACGAGAAGCCGCGGTCCTGATCGTCGAGTTGGTGGGACGACACTCCGAGATCGAGCAGCACGCCATCGAACCGCTCGCCGCGCAGCTCCTCGATGGCATCGATCGCCGCGAAGTTGCCGAGGAACGGGCGGAATTTTCCCGAGCGCTCCGACCCCGCGAGCACCACCCGCGCCGCCGCGATCGCGCGCGGATCGCGATCGATCGCAGCGACGCTGGCGCCTTGCGCCAGCAGGAGCTGCGAATGTCCCCCACCGCCGAGCGTACCGTCCAGCACCGATGACGCATCCGCGAGCAGCGCCGCCACTTCGGCGGCCAGAACGGGGGTGTGGTACGCGTCTGGTGCGAGCGAAATCATGGAATGATTTTACCATCCGGAGAGCGTTGGCGCTTCATGCACGAGGCCGAAAACGACGAAGGGCCCGCCAGCGGCGAGCCCTTCGAGTGCAACGTTGGAGCTGGTGACTCCTACTTGCAGAACTTCTTGACCTGGCCCTGCACCGCCGGTCGATACTGTTCGAGCGCGGACAAGAGCTGCTGCGCGGTTTTCGGATCGATCGACCCGCCCGCGGCGATGTTGATCTGCGCCGTCAGAAATGACGATTCAGCAAGCTTTGCGAGCTCGCACTGCTTCTCCTTCTGGTTGTCGCGCACGGCGGAGTCGCCCACCTTGAAGGCCGACACGCCCAGCACGAACTTGGCCGCCGGACTCGGCGAGGCGCTGTCGGAAGCGGCGAGAATCAGCTCGGCACGCTGAAACCCTTCTCGGCGGATCTTGAGACTGTCCGGCGTGGTAATGACCGCGGCCGTCACGTCCTTGTACGCTTTGTTCCCAAGCACGAGCAGGAACTGTCCGACCGTCGCCTTATCCTCCCCGGACGCCACCGCCTGTTTGAGCGTGGCGATCGCGCTGTCCGGCTGATTCAGATCGATCTGCGCCTGCGCGATGCGCAGGTAGCCATGCTCGGTCTTGGGGTCGAGCTTCACGGCGGTCTGCGCGGCAGCGAGCGACTGCGGCAGCTGGCCAGCCAGACGAAGCGTCTGCGCGTACAGAGACCAGAGGGCCGCGTTGTTCTTGAACTTGGCGACGCCCTGCGCTGCGGTCGCCGCCGCCTTCTGCGGATCGTTGGCCTGCGCGTAGCACGCCGACTGGCGAAGGAAAAAGGTCGTGTCGGCGGAAGCCGTGTCGGTCTTGATCATCTGCTCGCCTGCAGCAGTGGCCTCTCCACATTCCTTGGTGGCCAAGAGAATGAGCCACTTGAGGTGGACGAGATCCGGATCGCCGGGATTCGAGTCCACGGCCGCCACGATGATCGGCTTGGCCGCGGCAGCCTGGCCGCTCTGTCCGATCTTGTTCACGACCGTCGACACGAGCGCCACATCCTTCGGATACGCGGCGATCAGCTTCGTCCACGCTTCGACGGCGTGGTTGAGGTCGTTCTTCTTCGCGTAGGCGTCGCCGAGCATGATGAGTGCGGGGCGGCTGCGCGGATCGATCGCCGTCACCTGAGTGGCGACCGCAATCACCGAGTCGGGGGACGCGTTCTGCTTCAGGAGCGCATTCGCCAGGCACACGCGACCGATCGAGGACTGCGGATACGTCGCGATGGCGGCTTTCGCGGCGACGATCGCGCCGGCAGCGTCGCCGGCGGCGAGCTTGGTCTCGCACGAGCGCTCCTCAGGCAGCTCCTTGCGAGCGTCGAGAATCGCCTTGGAGAGAATGGACGCGAGGTCGCCAAGCTTGGCGCCGCTCGCGGTGGGGAGCGGCTGCACCATGCTGTTGTCGCGCGCGAGCACGAGACGGGCCTCCGCCTTGTAGCCGGTGCCTGACTTGGTAACGACGCCATCTACGTAAAAGTCGGCGCGCAGCGACGTGGCGAGCAGGCGCGATGTGATCGCGTCCGGCATGCTATCGCACGGAAAGCCCGACGCTTCGAGATTCGCGCAGATGGTCGCTTTGGGAATGACGTACATCTGTTTGATCGGGATATCGGCCTGAAGCTTGGTGCGAATGTTCTCTCCCAGCTGCGGCCCAGCTCCCTTCTCCGGCGAACGAAACGCCACGACGAGCGCCCGGGGCGTCTCGTCAGGAAGGACGGTGGTCGTGCGAGTTTGCGCGAGCACGCGAACGGGCGCCACGGCGCCCAAAGTCACGGCGATGAGACCCAGGATGAGCCTCGGCTGACAAGTCACTCTCATGTCGATCCTTACCTCCAGTGCGGTAAACAGATATACCCCGTTCCGGACCGCCAGGGTCCGCCATGAATCGATGGGCGAAGAGGGACTCGAACCCCCGACATCCTGCGTGTAAGGCAGGCGCTCTAACCAACTGAGCTATTCGCCCTACATCAAACGCCAGCGCGACGAGCGGTCACTAACGAGCGCGCCATGCGTTCGCGATGCTGCCGCACACGGGTTGGCGAGACGAAGCGACGACCTATTTCAGTATGGCGATTGGCACCAACACGCAATAACCGAGCACAAGCAGGATCGGGGCGAGCGTTTCGCCACCACGGATCAGATCCGCGTACCCGGCGACCAGCGCAAGGAGCGCGAGTCCCCACCACAGGTACGGACGCGCGCGGGAGGTGACGTTTGATTCCTCGGAGGGCATTCGGTGTAGTGTAGAGCGACCGCTACATGGTGTCAAGAAAGTCACCTGCTTTCGTCGCTGCGCGTACTACCATCACTAGCCGACGGTTCAGGTGCCGGCGGCGGCGCTGTGAGCGCAGCGGCCAACAGCGCATCGAGCGCGCTCGCTCGCGCATTGCGCTCGCTCGCCGCCTCGGCCAAGCGGAGCACGTTCATCCGTCGCCGATTGCGCTGGCGACGCGACCATAGAAGCGGAACCAGCAGCAGACCGAGCAACGCGAACAGCAGCGAGAGATTGGCGATGACCGCCAGTGCACCGTATCGCCGCATCGTGCGCGCCCGCCACTCCGCCTCGAAACCACTCTGCGTGATCCCGAACGCCCTGCGCATCGCCACGTCCATCGACCCGCTCTGCTTCCAGTAGTCGAAGAAGAGCGAGAGACCGCGACGCGAGTCGAGCGCCGCCATGTCGCTTACCGCGCGATAGGCGAGTGCGTACGCGCCTGACGCGCGCGACGCGCCGCCATGAAAGCCGTCCTCGAGCGAGTCGAGCGATGCGGGGATGCCGTGAAGCACGAGCCCGACGTTGGCCGACAGCACCTCGTCTCGCGACCACTCGCCGGCGGAGTAGCCGGCGTAGCCCTCGTCGAACCAGCGCGGCGGGAGAGTGCCGAGGCGTTCGTGCAGCGCGAGGTGCGCGAGCTCGTGGCGAAGCACCGCTCCCGGGTCACCCGCGCCGGAGCCGGCGCCGCTTCCCTGCATGACGATGCGACGCTCGTCTGGAATCGCGATCGCCGCGCCCCAGTCGGGCGCACCGGCACCCGTCCACTCGCGGAATCGGCGCGAGTCCGGGGCGATGGCGATCAGCACATGTTCGCGCGGGCGCGGCAGACCGGGGAAGCTGTCGTTGCGCTGCGCGTCGTCGAGCAGCGAGCGTGCAAGCGCGAGATCCCCGGGAAAGGCCAGGATCGTGAACCGGCCGCGATCGAGCCGTTGCGCTTCGTTCGATTGTGCGCGCGCGCTCATGGACGCGAGTAGGAGGAGCAGCGTGGCGCGTGCGAGCCGCGCTAGGCGTTTCGTGCGGGAGCCCCGCCCTCGTCGACGTGCTTCAACATCTCCCCGCAGCGCTTGCCCCATGGATTGAACTTGTTGGCGGCGAGCCCATCACGCCACACTTGCTTCGCCTCTTCGCGCTTCCCATCGAACCAGAGCGAGCGGCCCAGCTCGTAGTACGCCTCGATGAGGTTGGGTCCGAGCGCCAGCGTCTTTCGGAAGAAGGTCTGCGCGTCCTCGTACATCTCGCGCTCGCCGTACACGAGACCGAGATAGAAGTGCGCGTAGAGCGTCGCCTTGCGATCGTTGTCCAGCCTGATCGCCTTCGACAGGTGCTCGATCGCTTCGCCGAAGATGCGCTTCTTGAGGCAGATGTAGCCGAGGTTGATGCGCGCGAGCGAGTTCGTCGGCTGGCGCATCAGCACCTTCTGGAAGTTGAGCAGCGCTTCGTCGTACTTCTCCTGAAGCATCTGGGCCCAGCCGAGCAGCGACTCGGTTTGCGGATCGTTGGGCGAGAGCTCGAGTGCGCGTTTGAGCGCGCGCTCGGCGCCCTCGTGATCGCCGAGCGAGATGAGGCTCCATCCCTTCTCGACGAACGTCGACGCGCCGATGTGGTCCGCGACCACGACGGGCCGGTCTCCACCGAACTCCGGCGCGATCGAGGGCGCGGAGCTTTGCTGCACCTGCTTCCACTTCTCGACGAGCTTCTTGATGTCCTCACGCAGCGCGCCGAGCTGCGCGACCTCCGCCTCGACCTGCTTGAAGAGCGAGATGATATCGCCCTTGATGTCGTCGCGATCGGTCGCGGCGGTCGCCCCCTCGAGGCGCGCTTCGATGGCGGCGTAGCGCGCTCGGTACGCCGCCGCTTCCGTCTCAGCCATTCGACGCCGTCGCCTGGGTCAGCTCGAGGAGCTCGGAGGATGTCAGAACGCGCGCCATATCGAGAAAGATGATGAGCGAGCCCTCCCCGTACACCAGCCCCCGCAGGTAGTCGGCATTCAGTCCGCGGAACAGCGGCGGCGGCGCGGCGATGTCCTCCGGCGCAACGGACATCACCTCGTGCACAGAGTCCACGGTGACGCCGAGCAGATCCTCGCCGATCGCGAGCACGAGAATGCGATGCTCCGGGCGCGGTGACAAGCGCGGCATGCCGAAGCGCGTGCGGAGATCGATGAGGGGGACGACGCGTTCGCCGTGCTCGATCACGCCGTCGATCCAGGACGGAAGGTTCGGAACGATCGCCGGTGCACTGTACCGCAGCACGCGCTCGACGGCGAAGATGTCCACCGCGAACTGGTCCTCGCCGAGCCGAAAGATGACGAGCTGCTGCGCGGTGGCGGCGGTCATGCGAGCTCCGGAAGCGCGCGCGCGCCGATGCGAACGATGGCGCGCGCGTCGAGCACCGCGATGAGCCGGGGGCCGTCGCGCACGAGGCCGCGCACGACTCCCTGTCCACGCATCGAGTCGATCGGTTGCTGCATCGCCGAAAGATTTGCCATGATCACGTCCTCGACTTCATCCACCACCAGGCCAACTTCCCGATCGCCATCGCGAACGATCACGAGCACTTCACCGCCCCGCGCCCTCCCCTCGACTTCGAGGATGTGACTCGCGGAAAATACCGGAATCGCGGAGCCGCGTTCCGGCAACATTCCGAGCAGCATTGCCGGAGCGTCCGGGAGCGGCGCAAGCACGGGCAGCTCCATCGCCTCCACCGCCGCCGTGAGCTCGAGCGCGAAGTACTCGGCGCCGTGACGCAGGAGGAGCAGCTCGGTGAGCAGCGCGTCGGCGATCATCGGTCGCTCCCGCCCCCGTACATGGACAGGTCGCCTCCGGCTCCGGTCACATCGAAGCCCGCTCGAACCATGTCCGCGAGCGCGGCTGCGATCGAGGCGAGCGGAAGCACCATCGACGCGCCACCCGCCGCCGCCGCGGCCTGGGGCATGCCGAAGATGATCGAGCTCTCGCGATCCTGAGCGATCCCGGAGCCGCCCGCATCGCGAATCGCTCGCAGTCCGGCCGCGCCATCGCGCCCCATTCCCGTGAGCACCACGCCGATCGGCGAGGAGCCGGCGCATTCGGCGACCGACCGGAACAGCGGATCAGCGGACGGACGCACGCCCCACAGCGGAGGCGTGTCGTCGAGCATGATGACGCGCGAGTGGCCGACGCTCTGCACGCGCATGTGCTTGCCGCCCGGCGCGAGATAGGCGTGCCCCGGCTCGATGGTCTCGCCGTGCGCGGCCTCGCGCACCGTGAGTGCGCTGAGCGAATTCAGACGCGCCGCCAGCGTCGTCGTGAAGCCAGGCGGCATGTGCTGGACGATCAGCACCGATGCGTCGAGCTGCGCCGGCAGCGCGGGCACGAGCTCGGCGAGTGCGCGCGGACCACCAGTCGAAGCGGCGATGGCGATCACGAAGCGCGCAGTTCCGCCGGATGCGCGTTCCGGGGCCAGCTCGCGTGACGCGGAGAGGATGGAGCCATGGACACCCGCGAGATTCACTTCTGCCGCGGCGCGCAGTGCGGCCATCAACTGATCGCGAATCGTGACAAGGTCGAGGCTGATCGGACCAGACGGCTTGCGCACGAACTCGACCGCGCCGCGCTCGAGCGCGCGGAGCGCCATCTCGTCGCCGGCGCCCGACGCCGCCGTGAGCATCACCACGGGGCGCGGTGACTCGCGCATGATCCGCTCGAGTGCGCCGAGGCCATCGAGCTCCGGCATCTCGATGTCGAGCGTGACGATGTCGGGCTGCAGCGTCTGAACCCTCTGCAGCGCATCGAGACCGTGACGCGCCGTGCCGATCACGCGAAATTCGCCGGAGCCGTCTATGAGCTCCGACACGAGCTTGCGCATGAACGCGCTGTCATCCACCACGAGCACGGAGGGGAGTCGGCTAGAGGACGACACAGTCCCTCCCCATCGACTTCACCTCGAATCGACCGTCGGAGCCGTGCAGGAACACGCTGCGGCCATGGCCGCCGCCCACGTCCTCCCCGAGCACGCGAATCCCGTGGCTCGCGAGCGCGATGCGTGTGGCGATGAGGTTGCGCTCGCCGATCGCGGGTCCTCCCTGCGTGAGGAGCGACGTGAACATGCTGGCGCCGCCGGCGAGCTTGGCGACGACGAACGTGTCGCGCGCGCCGAGGGCGCGCATGCGCTCGAGCAGAAGCGGCACCGCGGTCGCCGCAAACTTCGCGCGGTTTTCGCGATCGCGCGCAAGCGCTTCGTTGGGCAGAAGAATGTGCGCCAGCCCCGCGACCCGCGCGCGCGGATCGTAGAGCGCGATCGCGATGCACGAGCCGAGTCCGAGCGTGGACAGGAGCACGTCGCCTCGTCCCACGGCGGCATCCGCGACGCGCACGCTGATCTCTTTCACAGGCGCCTGAAGAGACGTTCGCGGCTGTCGACGGGCGCGAAGAGCGTGCGCGCCGGTCCGAACAGCGTCTCGACGCGGCCCAATGCGAGAAAGCCGCCTGGAAGAAGCGACGCCGCAAAGCGCTCAAAGAGCGCCTCCTGCGTGGTGCGATCGAAGTAGATGATGACGTTGCGGCACACGATGAGATGCTGCGCCTCCGGGAACGGCTCGCGCAGGAGGTCGTGGCGACGGAAGTGCACGCGTGCGCGCACATCGCTGTGGATCCGGTAGGGCGACTGCATCGAGAAGTACATCTGCCGCATGTCCGGCGTCGTGTCCGAGAGCGTCGGCTCGAGGTAGACGGCGCGCTCGGCGGCCGCGAGGCTCGCGCGGTCGAGGTCGGTGCCGACCACCTCGACGCGATCGAAGCGCTTGCCCTCGGCAACCGCGTAGCGATGCATGAGCATCGCGAGCGAGTAGGGCTCCTCTCCCGATGCGCATCCCGCGCTCCAGATGCGCAGCTGCGGCTCCACGCGGGCGTACAGCGCCGGAACGAGCTCGCGATCGATGGCGGCGAACGTCTCCGGGTTGCGGAAGAACTTCGTGACGTTGATGGTCAGCGCATCGAGGAGCAGCTCGTACTCGTGCGCATCGCGGTCGAGCACGTGAGCGTACTCCGCGAAGGTGTGGACGCCGCGCGCCCGCATGCGCACGGCGATGCGGCGCCGTACGCATTTCTCCTTGTAGCTCGCGCAACCGAACCCGCGCTCGCGGGTGATCTTGTCGGTGAGCGTGACGTATCCGTCGTCCTCCGGGGGCGCGTCGGTCATCATGCGCCGCTCCGCGCCAGCTGGAGATTCGTGCGCAGAATCTCGTTGTCTGGATTGAGCGCCAGCGAGCGCTCCCAGTACGCGAGCGCCTGATCCTTCTCCTGCCACTTGAAGCGGATGTTGCCGAGCTTGAAGTACACGTCGTCGCCCAGCGCGGGGTTGATCTTGATGGCGCGCTGATACTGATCGAGCGCCTCTTCGTAGCGCAGCGCGCGGTAGAAGTAGTCGCCGAGATTCTTGTGGAGCTGCGGAATCGCGCTCCCGTCGCCCATCGCCGCCTCGGCCGCGAGCGCCGCGGCGGAGTAATCGCCACGCCTCTCGTGCACGGCCGCCAGCGTATTCCCGAGCACCCCGGCATGCGGGTGCGCCTTCACGCCCTCGATGATGAGCGCGAGCGCGCGGTCGAGATCACCCGCGAGACCGGCGGCGAGCGATGCGTAGTGGAACCATGCCGGCGACGGAAGCCGCTGGCCGAGCAGCGCGCGCGCGGCGGCGAGCGATGCGTTTGCCTCCTCGACCTCCCCACTGCGGAGCGCCAAGACTCCGAACGACGTCCGGATTCGCGGGTCGTCGCCCCCTCCGCGGGCGATCGCCTCGTGCAGCATCTCGCGCGCTTCGTCGAGACGCCCGAGGCGCTCGAGCGCGTACGCGAGATTGTGGAAGATCGACGGCCGCGCCGTCGGCTGCGCCGCCGCCTCGCGGAGCGTCAGCACGGCTTCGGACCATCGCCCCTCGCGCATCGAGACGAGGCTGAGGAAGAAGCGCGCGTGGACGTCGCTGTCGTGCAGCTCCACCACGCGGCGGAACTCGCGCGTCGCCTCCTCGAACATCGCCGTGCGGTAGAAGGCCACGCCGAGATTTCGGTGTTCCTCGACGCGCGCCTCGCGCACCACATCGTCCTGCGGTCTCGACTTGCCCACGCGCCGGATCAAACCCGCTGTCGCAAGTCCGTAAAGCGCCTTGCCGACCTCGAAGTCGCCGATCCCCGATGCCTCAATGAGCGCGGTCACGTCGCGGCGACCATCGATGAGCGGCGTGAGCTGGTGCTGCGTCGGCGTCAGCTGCGCCTCGCTCGCGGCGAGGCGCGCCGCGTCGAGCTCGAAGATGAGATCGAAGCTCGGCACCTTCTTCTCGATGAGGCTCCACTCATCGACCCGCCGCGCACCCTCGAGCAGCAGCGATTCCGGATTGATCGAGACGAGGACGTCGTGATCGTCGGGGCGCATGTCCGCCTCGAAGCTGAACGTCCCCTGCACCCAGGTGAAGAGATAGTAAACGGCCTCCTCGATCTGGACGCGGATGTAGCGATGCAGCTCCTCGCGCGTGAGGATGTGCTGCTCGATGAGGATCTCTCCGAGCCGCTTGTTGCGCTGCTGCGTCGCCTGCGCATCGATCGCGGCGTCGAGCTCGCGCTGAGTGATGACGTTGTTCTTGACGAGCGTGTCGCCAAGCCGGTCGCGACGATTGACGATCGACGCATACGAGATGCGCCCGCGATCGAAGTAGATGTAGCCGAAGTTGTTGCGGTCGGTGACGCTGAGACAGCCGGTCTTCTGTCCCATCGCCAGCAGCTGCAGCACGTCGGGCAGGCTCGCCTCGCGCAGACTCCCCTTGATCGCCATCTACCGGAACTCCTCGATGGCGCGGCCGGTGACGTCGGGCCAGTCCCAGAGGATCTTCTCCTCGTCGAGGAAGAACGGGTCCGCATCGCGGCCGTTGGACTGCTTCGACGGCGCGGGCGCGGTGGCACCGCCCTCGAGCTCCTTCCGCGCGAACGATGCGTTGAGCGGCACACCCACCACGGCGGCGGCCTTCATCAGGCGGTCGACGATGCCGCGCATTTCCGCCACGCTCGGCACCGAGCGCGAGGCGAGAAAGTCGACGAGCGGGCGATCGAGCCGCTCGCCGAAATCAGAGAGATAGCGCGCGTAGAGCTTCTCGCGCAGGGCGTGGTCCGGCGGCTGGATCTCGACCACGAGGCCGCCCTCGAAGCGCGAGCGGAGCCGCTCCTCGAGGCCTTCGATCGCCTTGGGCGCGTGGACGCTCGCAAACACGATCTGGCGGCCGTTGTACGCGAGGCTGTTGAAGATGTGAAAGAGCTCCTCCTGCGACCGCTCCTTTCCCGCGCACTTGTCGACGTCGTCGAGGATGAGCGCATCGACGACGCGATAGCGCGCGCGCCACTTTTCGATTTGCTCCTCCTGCAGCGCCGCGATCAGCTCGTCGATGAACTGGGAGGCATTGACCACCGCGACTGTGAAAGCGCCGCCGCTCTGCGCTATGAGCTCATTGCCGAGCGCGTGCAGCAGATGCGTCTTGCCGACGCCGGCGGGTCCGTACACGAACAGCGGGTTGTATTTCTTCCCGGGCTCATCGATGATGGTGTCGACCGCGTGCACCGCGAGCTG
Source organism: Gemmatimonadaceae bacterium (assembly GCA_035286525.1). Taxonomy (GTDB): domain Bacteria; phylum Gemmatimonadota; class Gemmatimonadetes; order Gemmatimonadales; family Gemmatimonadaceae; genus FEN-1250. Next base: position 12,254 of record DATHJR010000574.1, read on the forward strand.
ATTCGACGCGCCCACCTCGAAGTCCGAGCGGGCAAGCGCGGGATCGGGACCCGGCGGCGGCTCAGCACCACCGACCAGTCGCGCGAGCACGAGCTCCGCTTCGCCGACGCGCTCCGGATCCTTGAACAGCTCCGACGCGGCGAGCTGCGTGTCGAGCTTCGCCGCCTCCGCCTCGAGCTCGCGCAACCGCCGGACCGAGGCCTCGTAGCGCGAGAGCAGCGTGTCGACGTCCGGCTCGTCCGTCGCCTCGAGCGTCCGCTCGAGCAAAAGGGTGACGTAGCCGAGCTGGCGCCAGTAGGTCATTGCCTCGACGACGCGCACCCGCCAGCTGTCGATGTGCTGCGCCACCACTTCGCTCAGGTCCGAGAGAAAGCTGGCGAATTCCTGACCGCGCTCCTGCGGGGGCACAAGCAGCGGCGTGTCGGGCTTTTCGCCGAGCAGCTCGCGCACCGTTCGCGTCGTGACGGGCACCTCGCCCAGGGTCTGGCAGGCGATGAGGCGGTTGAGGGCGCCCTGCAGCTCACGCACGTTTGTGAAGTTGATGCGCGCAACCTCGTCGAGCACGCCCGCCTCGAACACGACGCCGCGCTCGTCGCACTTGCTGCGCAGAATCGCGACGCGAGTTTCGTAGTCCGGCGTGCCGACGTCCACGACCAGCCCACCGGTGAGGCGCGTAATGAGCCGCTCGTCGAGATCCGCAATCTCGGACGGCGGACGGTCGCTCGTGAGCACGACCTGCTTGCCCGCGCGCTGCAGCGTGTTGAAGAGACGGAGCATCTCGCTCTGCGTCTCCTTGCGCCCCGCGAGAAACTGCACGTCGTCGAGGAGCAGCATGTCCACCATGTGGAAGCGCCGCTTGAACAGCTCCATCGCGCTGTCGCCTATCGCGTGGTTGAGCTCCTCGATGAACTCCTCGAGCGTGACGTACTCCACGGCGAGCGCGGGGTTGACCTGGCGCGCCAGATGCCCGATGGCGAGCATCAGATGCGTCTTCCCCAGCCCCGAGCTGCTGTAGATGAAGAGCGGGTTGTACGACGTGCCGGGAGACTGCCCTACCGCTCGCGATGCGGATACCGCGAGCCGGTTGGCGCCTCCTACGATGTAATTCTCGAAGCGATAGCGCGGATCGAGATCCACCGTCAGCGGCCTCCCGCGGTGGCGGCGGTTGGCGGACTGCTCGCACCGGCGCTCAGCCTGCGCAGGACGAGTCCGGCAATACCGCGCAGTGTCTCGAAGACGCCGGTGCCGTGCAGCGCATCGCCGGCGAACGACGGCACCTCGCGAAAGTTCAGCGCGTCCTCGAGCTCCGGCACGCTGGAGATGAGCGAGCGCGGGAGGTCCTGCTTGTTGTACTGGATCACGATCGGCATGGTGCGCACATCGATGTCGTGTTCCGCGAGATTCGCGTGCAGGTCCTGCATGCTCTCGATGTTCTCGGCGAGCTGCCGCGCCTGGCTGTCGGCGACGAACACGACGCCGTCGGCGCCGTGGAGCACGAGCTTGCGCGTCGCCTGGTAGTACACCTGGCCGGGGACGGTGTAGAGCTGGAAGCGCGTCGAGAATCCCGAGATGGTGCCCAGATCGAGCGGCAGAAAATCGAAGAACAGCGTTCGATCCGTCTGCGTCGCGAGGGAAACCATCTGTCCTTTTCGGTCCCCCGGTACCTGCTCGTAAATGTAATGCAGGTTGGTCGTCTTCCCCGACCGCCCCGGGCCGTAGTAGACGATCTTGCAGGTGATCTCGCGGGTGGCGTAGTTGACCAGTGACACGGCGCTTCAGGCGAGAGAGATGGAGGACTCGCCGCCGTCCGCGCCGCGCGTCGCGCGGCCGAACAACAGGGCGAGGTTGCGATTCAGATCCTGCTCGAGCGAGGTGTCCGAGATCGGCGAGTGCGCGAGCGCGGGCGGCTGGGCGTGCTCGAGCAGCGCGCACAACTCCTGAAAATAGATACGAACAAGCCCGAGTGAGCTTTCACCATCGAAAACGGTGAGAAACACGAAGCGGTGCCGTGTGGTCGGCACCTCACCGATGAAGATCTGCCGGTCCTTTCCCGCATGATACATCTCGCGGAACGGCTTGCCATTCAATTCCCGGCCCAGCTCACCGGCGGAGGCGTGAATCGCCGCCGCGAGTGCGCACGCGGCCATGACATCCACCGCGCGCGTGAAACCGAACTGGCCCATCACCTGGCCATTCGGGTGCAGCAGGAGCGCAAAGATCGCCCGCGCGTCATCGACGAAGGTCTGGAGCGGAGCCTCGATCCACGGCTCCGCGACGTGCGTCCTCACGCGAGGGCGCTCAGTGACTCGAGCATCGCTCCGCGAATCCTCCCGATGTGCGCGCGTGGCTCCGCGAGCGTGACCAGCACGAGCCCATCGCGGCCGATCGCGCAGATGTGGCCGCGCTCCGCCTCGAGCTGCAGAAATCCGACGGTGCTCAGCCCGGCCGCCGCCGAGCACAGGCGCGCCTTGCGATAGAGCGCCGCCGCCAGCGCGGCGACGACGTTCGACTGAATGCCCACCTGCACGTTGGAATCAACCACGATTCCATCCGCCTCGCCGACGACCAGGCAACCGAGCACGCCGCGCTGGCGAATCAGCAACGCGAGGACGTTCTCGAATGGCGACGCGCTCATGCGCCCTCCTCGAGCCACGTGGTCGCACGCTGCACGCACCGGTCAAGCACGCGGCGCACGAATCCCAGCGGAACCGAGCGGCCGGCCGCCACGAGCACCATCGACTCGTCGAGCGCCGGCGCGAGCGCGACAGTCGCCAAATCGGTTTCGTACACTACCGCTTTCCATGTGCCGAGATCGAGGTGCCGAACCGCGCGCAGCGCTTCGTCGCGCACGCCGGTGAGCGCCGCCCCGACTTCCTGCGACACATCCTCGCCATCGGCGGTCACGTACAGGCCGGCAGCCACGAGCCCATCCGAGTTGAGAAGCAGCGCTGTGTGCTCGCCTTCCCCGAGAATGTCGGCGAACAGCAGCCTCGCCTCCTCCTCCACTCGCCGTTGCGCCGCGAGGAGCTCAGCGTGGTCCGGCGCACCGTGTCCATTCCCGGCGACGCGCGCATAGCGGAGCAGCCGGCGCACCATGCGCAGCGCCGTCGCGATCGACGCATCGTCGCGATCGTGCGTCGCCGCCGTGCTCAGATGCTCCTCGGCTTCCGTCAGCTTCCCCTGCTTGAAGAGGACGTAACCCATCCCCTTTCGCGCGCCGACGTGACTCGGCGCGAGGCGGAGCACCATGTCCCACTCGTCGAAGGCATCCTGCAGCTCGCCGCGATCAACGCGGATGCGCGCCAGCAGGTCGTGCGCGTCGGCGTTGTGCGCATGGCGCTCGAGGCCGCGATGCGCGACCTTGAGCCCGAGGTCGAGCTGGCCCGAGCGGCGCAACGCTTCGCCGAGCTGCAGGAAGACGAGGCTGGACGGATCGCGCGCGAGCTCCTCGCTCAGCCTTCTGATCTCGTCAGACATCGATGTGCTCCTG
>DATHJR010000575.1:0-7915 GCA_035286525.1 Gemmatimonadaceae bacterium
GCTCTTGCCGCCATCGGTCGAGCGAAAAATTCCGCGCTCCACGTTTGGCCCGTATGGATGACCGAGTGCGGCGACGAATAGCCGATTGGGATTCGTGGGATCGACGTCGATCATCGCGATCATCTGGCTGTCGCGCAGGCCGAGGTGCGTCCACGTCTTGCCGGCATCGGTGGACTTGTAAACGCCGTCGCCCACCGCGAGATCCGGTCGGATGATTCCCGCCCCGGATCCGACGTAAATGACGTTGGGATCCGAGGGCGCGACCGCGATCGCGCCGATCGATCCGGTCGGCTCGTGATCGAACAGCGGCACCCAGGAGGACCCGTAGTCGGTGGATCGCCATACGCCACCGTTGTCGAATCCGGCGTAGAAGACGTTCGGCTGGCTCGGCACACCCGCGAGCGCGCGAGCGCGCCCTGCGCGTATGGGGCCGATCGAGCGCCAGTGCATCGCGGACGAGACGTCGGGGGTCTGCGCGCGGAGCGAAATCGCGGGGATGGCTGCGAGTGCGGTCGCAACCGCGATACGAATCAATGGTCTGAGTGATTGCATGCGCAACAACCTATCCCGCGTACGATGCGTTGGGAACGGTTCCGCGTCGCCGAGACATTCGTTCCCCTTGCGCTTCTACAAGAACACGCGTATTCTCTCCTGTAGAAGCCAACAGGGAACGAGATCATGGACGCATCCGCCACCGGAAAACTCGAGTTGCCGCAGGGGACTCTCGACCTGCTCATCCTCAAGGCGCTGTCGCTCGAAGCGCAGCATGGATGGGCCATCTCCGAGCGCATCCGGCAGGTATCGAGTGCCGCGCTGCAGATTCCGCAGGGATCGCTGTATCCCGCGCTCCACCGGCTCGAGCGCCGCGGCTGGATCAAGGCGCAATGGGGCGAGTCCGACAACAATCGGCGAGCGAAGTTCTACGAGCTCACGCGCAGCGGACGCAATCAGCTCGAGAGCGAAACGGATGCGTGGCGGCGGCTCACCGTCGCGGTGCGCCTCGTTCTCGAAATGCGATGAGCGGAGGAGACATGGTCGCGGATTTCTTCAGCGATTTGCGCTTCCGCCTGCGCGCGATTTTTCGCAGGGCCGAGGTGGAGCGCGAGCTCGACGACGAGCTTCGATACCACCTTGAGCGCGAAGCGGAAAAGAACGCGCGATACGGGCTCGACGATGTGGCGGCGGCCCGTCGCGCGCGGCTGGCGTTCGGCGGCGTCGATCGCGTGAAGGAAGAGGCGCGCGACGCGCGCGGTGTGCGCACGCTCGAGACGATCGCGCGCGATCTGCGCTACGCGGCTCGTGGACTGCGCGCGCATCCGGGCTTCACCCTCGCGGTGGTCGCGACGCTGGCCCTCGGGATCGGGGCGAACACCGCAATGTTCGGCGTCGTCGACCGGCTCATGTTTCGGCCGCCCGCCTATCTGCGCGATCCGGGCACCGTGAATCGGGTCAATCTCGGCTACACGTTTCGCCGTCAGCCGATCACGACGAGCTCCATCGAATACCGGCGCTATCTCGATCTTGCGCACGCGGCGAGCTCTCTCGCGCAGACCGCCGCCTTCCACAGCTCCAAGATTGCGATAGGGACAGGGGAGAGCGCGCGGGAGATGCGAGTGGCGATCGTGACCGCGAGCTACTTCACCTTTTTCGATGTACGTCCGGTGCTGGGCCGATTCTTCGACAGCACCGAAGACGTCCAGCCCGCCGGGTCGCCGGTCGTCGTGCTCGGCAATGCGCTCTGGAAGACGCAGTTCGGTGGGCGCCGCGATGTCATCGGGCAGTTGCTTCAAGTCGGGGCCATCAACGCCACGATCGTCGGAGTCGCGCCCGAGGGATTCGTCGGCGCCGATCTCGCGGAGCCCGCCGTGGCGTTCCTGCCGGTCACGACGTACGCGAATGTCGAGTTTCCCGGCTACGCGCAGAACTACGAATGGGGCTGGCTCAACGTGATCGTGCGGCGCAAGTCAACGGTGACGGTTGCCGCTGCCACCGCGGATCTGACGCACGCGTACCTCCAGAGCTGGGAAGCGGAGCGCGCGATGAGCCCGGAAAACGCGCCGGTCGCGGTAGCGCGGCCGCACGCGATCGTGTCGCCGATACAGAGTCTTCGCGGCCCCGACGGTGGGCGCGATGCGCCGATCGTCCTGTGGATCTGCGGAGTCGCCGCGATCGTCCTGCTGATCGCATGCGCCAACGTCGCGAACCTGCTGCTCGGGCGAGCCTTCCGCCGCAGGCGGGAGATCGCGGTGCGGCTCGCGCTTGGTGTCACGCGCACGCGACTCATCGCGCAGCTGCTCACCGAGAGTCTGCTGCTGGCCATCCTGGCCGGATGCGCGGGAGTGCTCATCGGCGAGGCAGGGCAGATCATTCTGCGCAAGCTGTTCCTGCCGCAGGCCACGGCCGTTGGCGTCCTCGACGATCCTCGGACGATTGTTTTCGCGTGCCTCGTCGCGCTCATCGCCGGCCTGCTCACCGGCATCGCGCCCGCGCTTCAGTCGGGGCGCAGCGATCTCACGACGTCGCTCAAGTCGGGGGTGCGGGAGGGCGGTTCACATCGTTCGCGCACGAGGAGCGCGCTCCTGCTCGCGCAGGGAGCGCTCTCGGTGTTTCTGCTCGTCGGTGCGGGGCTTTTCGTTCGGAGCCTGCACAACGTCGCGTCAATACGATTGGGATACGATGTGGAGCCGCTGCTCTACGTGTCGGCCAATTTTCGGGGGCAGCACCCGTCCGTTGATGACGATCGCCTACTCAAGAGCAGGCTGGCGACCGCGGCGAGCTCGATCCCGGGGGTGGAGCACGTCGCCCAGGTGCTTTCGGTTCCGCTCTGGCAGTCGCGCTCCGAAGCATTCTCGACGCCCGGCATCGATTCGGCGCAGCGACTCGGGCATTTCTCGATGCAGATGGGCAGTGTCGACTTCTTCAAGACGATGGGTACGCGTATCATGCGCGGTCGCGGCTTCGACTCCACCGATCGGAACGCCTCACCACTCGTCACGATCGTCTCGGAAGGAATGGCGACCGCGCTGTGGCCCGGCCAGAATGCCCTTGGCAAGTGCATCAAGTTCAACAGTGACACGATGCCGTGCTCCACCGTGGTCGGCATTGCGGAGAATATCAAGGCGACCGATGTCGTGGGCGACGAGCGCCTCCAGTACTACCGATCCATGGAACAGGGTCGATACGGCGACGCCGCCATCTTCGTTCGCACCAAAGGCGATGCTCGCCCTCTCGCGGAGACGGTTCGCAAGCAGCTGCAGCCGCTGATGCCCGGCGCATCGTACGTCACCGTGACGCCGATGCGCGACGTCGTCGATCCCGCGCTCAGCTCGTGGCGCATGGGGGCGACAATGTTCCTGCTCTTCGGATTCCTCGCGCTCACGCTCGCCGCGATCGGACTCTATAGCGTGATCGCCTACAATGTTGCGCAGCGAACGCAGGAGCTCGGCCTTCGCATCGCACTCGGCGCGCACGCGCGCGACGTTCTCCACATGATTCTCGGTGAAGGGCTCCGCTTCGGTCTCGCCGGGATCATCGCCGGCGCAATGTTCGCGCTGGCCGTCGGGCGCTGGGTGCAGCCGCTCCTCTACGGCGAATCAGCGCGCGATCCGGTCGTGTTCGTCACTGTCGCCGCGGTACTGGCGATAGTCGCCGTGGCCGCGAGCGCCATTCCGGCGCTGCGCGCGATTCGCGTGGATCCGAGCATCGCGCTGCGAACGGAGTAGTGATCGCGGTACGGCGTAGCTATGGAGCCGCGCACGCGTCAAGCTTGCACGACCAGCGCGGTCACCATGCCGAACATGCCGGTCTCGGACTCTGCGTGCGGAAGGATGTGGCAGTGAAACGCCCACGTGCCCGGGTTGGTGCACTTCACCAGCACGTCCCACCGTTCACCAGGCGCAATGTTCAGGGTGTCGCAGCGGAACGGCGCCGGAAGCGGCCAACCATCCTTCGTGATGACGGTCATGTGCATTCCGTGCAGATGCATTGGGTGAATCATCATGCCCTCGTTCATGAACCGAATCCGCACGGTCTGTCCGAGCTTCGCGACGAGCGGTTCCGTCGCGGGGAATCCCTTACCGTTGAGGGTGTAGCCGCCGAGTCCATCGTTCAGGATGAGCACAGTGTCGAGATCCGAGTGCGGCTCCTTCGCGCGGTTCTTCGGCTCGATGATGAACGCGCCGAGCAGGCCGAGGCTGACCTGTTTTGTCGAGTTGTGATGCGAGTGATACATGTGCGAGCCGGAGTTCGGCGCCGTGAACTCGTAGGTGAACGATTCGCCCGGCTTTACCGGCGGCTGGGTGAGGAAGGGTACGCCGTCCTGATTGTTCGGAACCTCGACGCCGTGAAAGTGGATGGCGGTGGACTCGGGAAGGTCGTTGTGCAGCACGATGCGAACACGGTCGCCCTCGCGCACGCGGATTTGAGGGCCGGGAACCATTCCGTTGTATGCCCAGGCCTCGACCTTCTGGCCAGGGGTAATCTCCCACGGCGTCTTCTTCGCCGTGATCTCGTAGATCTTCACGCCATTCTCGATGCGCGGGGGAAACAGCACATTCCCTTTGCCCTCGGTTTTCGCCGGGAATGCCTTCACGCCTTTCTCGTGCATCGCGTCCATGGCGTCCGCGGACTCTCGCGGAGTCGGCGGGACGACCACTGGCATCGTGCCGCCGCTCACCGCACCGGTGGTGGGAGTCGCGGGTGCCGCGGAGGAGTCCGCGCCACGGGCGGCCGGTTTGCAGGTGGCGAGGGCAGCGGTGGCAAGCGTGGCCATCGCGCCGCCCCGAAGGAAGGCTCGCCGCGAACCGGTGGTCGCGAGAAATGTCAGGTCGTCGCTCGAGGTATCAGCGGGGATGACCATCGAACGTACGTGCTCAGACATCGCGTTGCTCCGAAATGGTGAACCTTCCGCGTCGTAGCCGGAAGGTACACCACTGGCGGGGCCAACAGGTCAGGCGATGCCGAACGACTCCTGCGCGGGCGTCGTTACTTCGCGATCTCCGGGAACCACATCGAGTTCGTCTGGAGATCCCAGTCGATGATGAGATCGCTGGTTGTCGCATTCACCGGCTGCGACACGACGGGCCTCCCGAGCGCTTTATCCGCGACCAGATGGAAGCTGGTCGCCGCCGACGAGACGTCGTTCGGGATGCGGAGCACGCGATGCTCGTTCGGTGGCACGTCTCCGAGGAGGTGGCGAATGCCGTCGGACGTCACGGCATACACGGTCACGTCGGCCGGTGGCGCGAGATCGTTCGTCAGGTGGACGACCAGCTGTTGCTCGTGATCGCCCTTGTGGGAGTGGCCGGTGGCGCATGCGCCGAGCCCCGCGATGGAGATGAATGCCGACAGCAGCATCACGTGCCACACTGGTCGCCGCACCCGCACCGCTCGTCCGGAAGTCTGCGTCGCTAGATTGACAGTCATATCGTGCTCCGGCATCAGTCTTGAATCGTTCGTTCTATGCATTAAGTCAGCCAGACACGCTTCAACTCACGAGGACGCATTCATGAACAGTTCTTTATTCGGCCGCGCGGCTCTGCTCACGACGATCGCGGCGTCGTCGCTCGTCGTATCCGCCGCTCGCGCGCAGGACAGGGACGACGAAAAGCTGGGCAAGCGTGCGGAGCGTGCGGCGCAGGTGCTGTCCGAGCTCGTGTCGATACCGGATAAGTCTCCTCCGAAAGAGTTGCTCGAAGCCGCGACGTGCATCGCTGTGGTGCCGGGCGTGGTGCAGGCAGGACTCGGAGTGGGTGGGCGATTCGGCTTCGGTGTCGCGAGCTGTCGCACTGCGGGCGGGTGGAGCGCGCCGGTATTCGTCGGCCTCAAGGGTGGCAGCTTCGGCTTCCAGATCGGCGGGCAATCGGCGGACGTCGTGCTTGTATTCGTCAACAAGAACGCGCAGCGACTGGCCTCGTCGACCTTCGACATCGGTGCCGGCGCGTCGGTGGCCGCGGGGCCGCTGGGGAGAAATCTCTCCGCCGAAACGGACTACAAGGCGAAGGCCGAGATCTATTCGTATTCGAAGACGAAGGGGCTGTTCGCCGGCATCAGTCTCTCGGGCACCAAGTGGGAGAGCGACTACAGCGCGAACAAGAACGAATACGACACCACCCCGAATCTTCCGAACGGCAGCAACTCGAAGAAGGTCGCGGAGCTGCTCGCCACGCGCGGCTCAGCTGCGCCGGCGGACCTGCGCGTGTTCGTGGAAAGCTTGGAGAAGAACGTGGGGAACGGAAACGATCAATAGCGAATCCGGCGCAGCCACTACTACGCCGGTGGTTGCGCCACCGGTGGTTGCGCCACCGGCGGTTGCGCCAACGGAAGGGTGAGCCGGAAGGAGGCGCCTTCCGCGATTCCGCTCGCCACGGCGAGCTCGCCGTGCATCCCGCGTGCGAATTGCCGACTGATGGTGAGGCCGAGACCGATGCCTCCCTTCCGGCTGGAAAAGTTCGTTGCCAGCTGCACGAACGGCTCGAACACCGCGTCGATTTTCTCGGGCGGAATGCCGACGCCGGTGTCGCGTACCTCGATGCACGCGAGAGTAGAGACTTCGGCGCACGTGGCGTCGATGGTGATGAGTCCGCCCGCCGGCGTGAACTTGATCGCATTGGTGAGCAGGTTCAGCAGAATCTGCTGCACCTTCTCCCTGTCCGCCCACACGACCATCTGGGGGGCGCCGACGTCGAGCGCGTACTCGACGATGCGACACTGAAGTCGAGCGGATGCAAGCAGTGGCTCGACCATCGCGACGATCGAGCCGACCAGCGGTGCCACCTCCACGAGCTCGAACACGTACTCGGCGCGCCCACTCTCGACGTGGGTGAGGTCGAGCACGCTGTTGACGAGCGAGAGGAGATGCCGCTGGCTACGCTCGATGCGATCGAGTGCCTCGTGCTGTGCGGCCGTGATCGGGCCATGCAGCCCCAGCTCGAGCAACTGCGCGTGTCCCCCGATGGCGTTGAGCGGCGTGCGCAGCTCATGACTCATCACCGCGAGAAACTGGTTCTTGGCGCGATTCGCGAGCTCCGCTTCGGCGCGCGCGGCGCGCTCGGCGCTGAGTGATCGCTGCTGCTCGTCGATCGCGTGGCGCAGCCGCTGCTCGAGCGCCTCGCGCCGCGCGACTTCACTCTCGAGCGCCCGCGCGCGCTGTTGCAGCCGCGTGATCTCGAGGAGCCGGCCGACCTTGTCTCCGCGCGCGTAGTGCGCGTAGTGCTCAGTGGGTGCAACGTGATCGTGCTGCGCACAGACTTCCTCGAATTGCTGGGCATCGGCGGCGCTTCCGAAGTTCGTCATCGCATAGCCGCACAGCAGATCGAGGTCGCGGTGGGCCGCGAGATCGTTCCAGAGAGACTCGAGCCTGATCGCGCCGCTGCGATTGCCAGTCTGCCAGAGGAGATTCACCATCTCGCCGTAGGCGCGCACCGGCCTCAGAGGGTGGCGCGCGCTCTCCCGCTCGAAGAGTGGCCAGATCACGTCGCGGAATTTGGCTTCGTCCACCGATTCGCCATCCATCAGCAATCCAAGCGTCTTGCGGGCGTCGAGGAAGAGCAGGCGGCCGCTCTCGCGAGCGGCGACGGCGTCGATCGCGTGCTTGGTGAGCATCCGCGCGAGGGCGACGCGATGGCGCTGCGTCGCGATCACAACGCACCGCTGGCCGGCGTTGAGGCCACGCACGAGATACTTGCCAACAGAGTCCACGAGATACGCATCGCTCTCATAGAACTGCACGCGGTGCGACGATACGCCGCTCTTCGGCTGCCGGCGCGAACGCGCGGGAGCGTCAGATGCGATCGATCGTTGAATCTGTGGAGATGCCATCCTGCGTCCTCTCCTGCCGATAATCCGTTACCGAGCATCGACTGCGCGACGCCAGCGTTCGGAGTCGTACAACGCCAGCGTTCGGAGTCGTACAGCG
>DATHJR010000576.1:0-2588 GCA_035286525.1 Gemmatimonadaceae bacterium
GTCGCTGGCTCTCGGATCAGTCGCGACGCAGCCAGGTGCAGCAGAAGCTCTTCGAGAAGCTCCGCACCGATGGCAAGATCTCGCCGGCCGCCGTGTCGCCGGCCGAGGTGGACGAGTTCTTCGCGAAGAACTCGAGCCAGCTGCAGAAGCTCCCCGCAACGGTGACACTGCGTCAGATCGTCATCGCGCCGAAGCCGAGTCCGAAGCAGGACAGCGCGGCGGTGGCGAAGGCCGAGTCTTTGTACGTCGAGATTTCCAAGGGCGGCGACTTCGAGCAGATCGCGAAGCGCGAGTCCATGGATCCGAGCACCAAGGAGCTCGGCGGTGATCTCGGATGGCGTCGTCGCGGCGACTTCGTTCCCGAATTCGACCGCGTCTTTTTTGCCTTGAGACCGGGCGTGGTCACGCCTCCCCTGAAGACCGTGTTCGGCTACCATCTCATTCGCGTGGATCGCGTGCAGCCCGCGGAAGTGAAGGGACGCCACATCCTCATTCGTCCCGCCATCGACTCCGCCGATGTCCTCGCGGCGAGGAACGAAGCGCTCGACGTCGCGAAGCAGTGGCGCGCCGGCGTGGCGTTCGACACGCTGCGCACGAAGCATCACGATCCGTCCGAGGAGTCGTCGATTCCGCAGCCGTTTCCGCAGTCGCAGCTGCCGCAGGAGTATCAGGCGGCGATCGCGGGCCACAAGGCGAACGACATTCTCGATCCGTTTCTGATCGTGGACAAGACGCGGAACACGCCCAAGTTCTTCGTCGTGCAGATCACGTCGATCGCCGCCGAGCACGAGCCGACGGTGGCGGACTGGCGCGAGAAGATTCGCGACCAGCTGGCGGAGGAGAAGGCGATTCGCCGCTACCTCGATGGTCTGCGGAAGGAAAGCTACGTGTCCATCCGCATCTGACCGGTGCGCGTCGACCTCGCGCTCAAGCGGCTCCTTCTCGTGAAGAGTCGCACCGAGGGGAAGGAGGCTTGCGACGTGGGAGCGGTGACGGTGAATGGCAAGCGCGTGAAGGCATCAGCGGAGGTCGAGTTGGGTGACCGCATCCGGCTCGACTACGCGCACCGCTCGCTCGAGATCGAGCTCCTCGAGAACATTGGAAACAACGTGAGCCGCGCGAATGCGAAGACACTCTATCGCGTGCTCAGCGACGAGGCCACCACGTGACCCTCCCTCGCCTCGCGATCACCCTCGGCGATCCGCGCGGCATCGGCCCCGAGATCGTCGCGGCGGCGATCGGCGACTCGCGGGTCCGTGCGCGCGCGGAGCTGGTCATCGTCGGCCCCTCGGGCACAGTGGTGCCCGTGAACGAGGAGGTCGGTGTGTGGGCCGCCGGCGGCAACGCCGCGCAGGGAGGGAAGCTCGCCGGACTCGCGATCGAGCGCGCGGTGGCGCTCGCCCGCAGCGGCGATGTGCAGGGGATCGTCACCGCTCCCATCGACAAGCACGCCCTGTTCTCGGGCGGCTACGATTTTCCGGGACACACGGAGATGCTCGCGGCGCTCACCAATTCGCACGTGGCGATGATGCTGGCGTCCGATCGCCTGCGCGTCGTGCTGGTGACCACGCACATCGCCCTGAGCGAGGTTCCGCACGCGCTCACGCGGGCGCGAATCGTCGAGTGCGCCGAGATCACGCGCCGCGGTCTCCAGCAGCTCTACGGCATCGCCGAGCCGCGGCTCGCACTGTGTGCGCTCAACCCGCACATGGGCGACGGCGGCCGCTTCGGCGCGGAGGACGACACGCTCCTCGCGCCCGCGGCGCGCGCGGCGAACATCCTCGGGCCCTTCCCGGCGGACACCGTCTTCGTGCGCGCGATGCGCGGCGCCTTCGACGCCGTGCTCGCGCCGTATCACGATGTCGGGATGACCGCGATCAAGGTCGCGTCGTTCGGCAGCGCGGTGAACGTGACGCTGGGGCTCCCGTTCCCGCGCACCTCGCCCGATCACGGTACCGCGCTCGACATCGCCGGCCAGAATCGCGCGGACCCCGCGAGCATGATCGAGGCGATACTCGAGTGCGCCCGATTCACCGCCGCCACGGTGCCCGCGAAGATCTGATTGCGACGGCGCACCTAGCCGGCCCCGTTTGCCGGGTGAAGTTTTCACCCATGCCAGATTCACACGCGCACGGCCACAGCCACGCCGGTCACTCGCACGGCCACTCCCACGCCGGCCACTCCCATGGTGCGGGAAGCTCGGTGAGCCGACTGCGCATCGCGCTCCTCATCACGGCAGTGATCCTGGTGGCCGAGGCGGTGGGCGGGTACCTGGCGAACTCGCTGGCGCTGATCGCGGACGCGGGGCACATGCTCACCGATGTGGCTGCGCTCGCGCTGTCGCTGTTCGTCGCGTGGTTCAGCCAGCGTCCCGAAACGGACAAGCGCACGTACGGCTATCTGCGACTAGAGATTCTCGCGGCTTTTCTGAATGGCGCGACGCTGCTGCTCATATCGGTCTGGATCATCTGGCAGGCGGTGAACCGTCTGCGCACCCCGGAGCCGGTGCAGAGCGGGCTCATGCTCGGCATCGCCGTGCTCGGCCTCGTCGCCAATGCAATCTCGGCGTGGGTGCTCCATCCGAGCGG
>DATHJR010000577.1:0-7286 GCA_035286525.1 Gemmatimonadaceae bacterium
TCATCACCTCCGCACGCCGCCCTGCGCACGCACGCTCCGCTTTACCACGGGCACAGAGAACAGCTCGCGCATGATCGCGGGCGCGCGTCGCAGATCCTCGATCGTCTCGAACAGCGGCACGATCGGCAGCGTGCAGCTCTCGACGCCGGCCGCGTCGTGAAAGAGCCCGCCCTCCTTCGCCAGCAGATACACGTGCAGCACGTCCGCGGCCGACTGCGTGTTGCTGATGATCAGGCTTCCGAACGCTCGCCGGTCGATGCTCTCGCGCAGCTCGCGCACGAGCGTGAACATCCCGAATGTCTCCTGGGCCGCCGCCGATGTGACCCCCGCCTCGCCTTCGCGGCGCGGGCGTATCAGCGCATCGCGCGCCCAGCTCGCGCCACCGTCGATCCCTCGCGCGACTCGCAGCTCCTCCACTGCGGCGTTGAACGCCCCCGATCCCTGGCGCAGATCGAGCCTCACGGTGGAGAAGCGGAACGCCTCGACCTCCCGACGCACCGGCACCACCGTCGCCCGCGCAATCGCTCCGCAATCCGCATCGATCAGCGCGCGCTCGAGCGTCTTGAGATCCGCGACGAGATCATCGGCCGTCGCATACGCCGGCGACGTCAGCCCCTCTCCTCCGCGCTTGCGGTGCCTCTCATCCACCGTGGCCGCGAGTCTGCGCTGCACGACGCTCAGCCACTGGCGGCAGAGCTCTCCGGGATTTCTCGCCGCGAGCCCCTCGCCGTCGTTGCTCGCGAGGAGCGCTTGCGCCAGCGCCTTCCGGAAATCGGGTGAAAAGTTCGCGGATCGCTCCGAAATGCTCAGTGCCCTCGACAGCTCGGCCACGCGCCGCTGGTAGCGGTGCAGGCACTTCTCGCGATACTCGCGCAACGCATGCCGCGTCACCTCGTTCGTGACGTTCGGATTCCCATCGCGATCGCCGCCCACCCAGGAGCCGAACTGCACGAAGTTCGGCAGCTCGAAGTGCTCGCCCGGATACGACTCGGCCAGCGCCAGCGTGAGCGAATCGTGCAGCAGCCATACGAGGCTGAACAGCGTCGTGTCGAAAAAGTGGAGAGCCCACGCCACCTCCTGCGCAACGGTCGGCTTCTCGAGCTTGAGCTCGCCGGTCATCCAGAGCAGGTCGAGCTCCGTGCTCAGCTCCTCGCCAAGCAGCGCACGCTCGCGCGGCGTCACGAGCGGGCCATCGAGCTTCACGAGGAGCGAGTAGATCCCTCGCAGCTTCTCGAGCACGGTCACCCGCTTCGCCTCGGTGGGATGGGCGGTGATCGTCGGCACCACGCGAAAGGTGCGCAGCGCCTCGCGCACCGTGTCCGCCGGTACGCCGAGCTGTTTCCAGTCGGCGATCACTTTCGCGAACGTGCCCGCCAGCGAGTCGAATCCGCGCTCGCGCTCTGCGCGCCGCCGCGCTTCCATCGCATCGTGCAGCTCCGCAATGGGGAGTATCTGCGAGAGCAGACCCACTGTCTGCAACGAGCGTGCGGTCGATTCGCCCGAGCTGTTGCCGCCGAGCTTCCCTCCCTCGAGTGCCGCAACCGAATCCGGCGCGCGCAGCATCACCACCTGCCGCAGCTTCTCGACGAGCAGCCGCTCGGCGCCGGATTCCGGCGTCGGCAGCTCCATCGCCGTCGCCCCGATCGGCACCGGCGGCGGTGCGCGGAAGTGCGCGCGGGTTGCCACGTCGGTCAGGCGACGCGGTCGCGCGGCGCCGTGCCCCCGAAGAAGGCCGCGAGATTGTCTATCGCACGCATGCCCATCGCGACGCGGGTCTCCGTCGTCGCGCTGCCGAGATGCGGCAGGAGCACCACGTTCTCCATGCTCGACAGTGCCGCCGGAACCAATGGCTCCTTCTCGAACACATCGAGCCCTGCCCCGCCAATGGTACCCGCCTCGAGCGCCGCGATCAGATCATTCTCGTTCACGACATCGCCGCGCGCGGTGTTGATGAGGATCGACCCCTTTCGCATCTGCGCGAAGCGGGCGGCATTCATCAGATGCCTCGTTTCCGGTGTCGCCGGGCAGTGCAGCGACACGAAGTCGCTCTCGCGCAGCACCGCCTCGATGCTGTCCTTACGCTCCGCGCCGAGCACCAGCGTGTCGGCATCGCTCAGCGGATACGGATCGTGATAGATGATCTTCATCCCGAAGCCGAGATGCGCTCGACGCGCAACCGCGCGTCCGATGCGCCCGATGCCGATGAGCCCGAGCGTCTTTCCATTCACCCGCGTCGCGAGCATGTGCGTGGGTCGCCAGCCGGTCCACTTGCCGCTCCGCAACTCGCGCTCCCCTTCCCCTGCCCGCCGCGCAGTCGCCAGCATCAGCGTCATCGCGAGATCGGCGGTGTCCTCCGTGAGCACATCCGGCGTGTTCGTGACGACCACGCCATTCGCCTTTGCCGCCTCGACATCGATGTTGTTGAAGCCGACGCCGTAGTTCGCGACGATCTTCGCTTTTCGCCCCGGTGTCGCCAGAAGCTCGGCCGTGATCTTGTCGGCGACGCATGGGAGCAGTCCGTCAGCCTCGCGCATCGCGCGCGCGAGCCCCGCCGCGTCGAGCGGCACGTCGCTCGCGTTGAGCTCGACGTCGAACAGCGCCTTCGCTCGCTCCTCCGCGGCCGCCGGGAGCTTGCGCGTGATGACGACCTTTGGCTTAGCCATGTCAGGCGAGCACGGGCCGACTCGCCGGCTTTGTGAGTGCGTGCTTCATCGCGGCTCCGAGATCGGCGGGACTGCCGGCCACGGTGAGCCCCGAGTTGCGCATGATCTCCGCCTTCTCGAGTGCGCTGTCGCCGAACGCCGAGATGATCGCTCCCGCGTGCCCCATGCGCCGGCCGCGCGGCGCCGACAGACCGGCGACGTAGCCGACGATCGGCTTCGACATGTTGTCGCGCGCCCACAGCGACGCCTCGGCCTCCTGCGGGCCGCCGATCTCGCCGATCATCATCACGGCGTCGGTCTCATCGTCGGCCTCGAACCGCTTCAGCATGTCGACGAACGAGCTTCCGTTGATCGGATCACCGCCGATGCCGACGCTCGTGCTCACGCCGATGCCGAGCGCCTGCATCTGCGACGCGGCCTCGTAGCCGAGCGTGCCGGATCGCGACACGATGCCCACGCGCCCTTTCGTGTAGATGCTGCCGGGCATGATGCCGATCATCGCCTTTCCCGGCGAGATCACGCCGGCGCAGTTGGGACCGATGAGCGTCGGCCTCGTCTCGAGCGGGTAGCGGAGCATGTAGCGCTTCACGCGCATCATGTCCTGCGCCGGAATGCCATCGGTGATGCAGACGATCAGCTCCATCCCCGCATCCGCCGCTTCCATGATCGCATCGGCGCAGAACGGCGCCGGAACGAAGATTCCGCTCGCGGTCGCGCCGGTCGCCTTCACCGCCTCCTTCACCGTGTCGAATACCGGCAATCCGAGATGCCGGACGCCGCCTTTTCCCGGCGTTACGCCCGCGACGATCTTCGTGCCGTACTCGATCGCCTCCTTCGCGTGGAAGCTCGCCTTGTCGCCGGTGAATCCCTGAAAAACGATTCGGGTCTGTTCATTGACGAGTATGCTCACGAAACCTTCTCCCTGGCGGGGCGGCCCACCGGCGTGCTGATGAGTGCGGCGACGGCCTTCTCCGCGGCGTCAGCGAGCGTGTCCGCCGTGATGATCTGGAGTCCGCTATCGCGCAGGATCGAGCGGCCCTGGTCCACGTTCGTCCCCGCGAGCCGCGCGACGATCGGCACGGGAACATTGACGTCCCTCGCCGCCTGAATGATTCCCTGGGCCACCCAGTCGCAGCGGTTGATGCCCGCGAAGATGTTCACCAGCACGCAGCGCACGCGCGGATCGGAGAGCACGAGACGAAAGGCGGCGGCAACGCGCTCCGGAGAGGCTCCACCGCCGATGTCGAGAAAGTTCGCCGGCTCGCCGCCAGCATGGGTGATCATGTCCATCGTTGCCATGGCCAGCCCCGCGCCATTCACGATACAACCGATCGACCCTTCGAGCGCGATGTAATTGAGTCCGTGCTTCGCGGCCTCCGCGTCGCGCGGATCCTCCTCCGCGTAATCGCGAAGCTCCGCGACGGCCGCGCGACGGAAGAGCGCGTTGTCGTCGAACTGCATCTTCGCGTCGAGGGCGAGCACCTGGCCGTTCTCGGTGATCGCGAGCGGATTGATCTCGACCATCGTCGCGTCGAGATCGCGGAACGCGCGATACGCGCCGAGGATGGCCTTCACCGCCTGATTCATCTCCGACGAGCTGAGTCCGAGTCCGAATGATAGCTCGCGCGCCTGGAATGGCTGCATGCCGACGGCGGGCTCGATCACCTCGCGCAGGATCGTCTCCGGCGAGCGCGCGGCGATCTCCTCGATCTCCATGCCGCCCTCGGGCGCCGCGACCACGCACACGCGCTCCGAGCGGCGATCGAGCACGAGCCCGATGTACAGCTCACGCCTGATCGGCACTGCTGCCTCGATGTACAACCGATGAACGATCTTCCCCGCGGGCCCGGTTTGATGCGTCACGAGCTTCTTGCCGAGCAGCTCCGTGGCTGCCGCGCGTACCTCCTCGGGCGTCGTGCAGAGCTTGATGCCGCCCGCCTTTCCGCGCCCGCCCGAATGGATCTGCGCCTTCACGACCCAGCGTCCTCCACCGATCTCCTCGGCTCTGTATACCGCCTGATCGGGAGTGTACACGACGCCACCCTTCGGCACCGCGACGCCGAAGCCGGCCAGCAACTCTTTCGCCTGATATTCGTGAATGTCCATTGACTGCTCGGTATAGGTATCAGCCCGGCAACGTGGAAAGATGGAGCCTGCCTGCGCCGATCGCGCAACGGGCAGCTGGCGTGCTCATGCCACTTTCTTCCTCGTGATCTCGCCCGCCGTCACGACGATGTTCTGCGCCATCCGTGCCGACGCCGCGTCGATGAGCCGCCCATCGAGCGACGCCGCGCCGCGCCCCTGTGCCTCCGCCTCCACGAGCGCCTCGAGAATCCGCTTCGCCTTCGTCACCTCCTCGGCCGACGGCGTGAAGATCTCGTTCGCGAGCTCGATCTGCGTCGGGTGGATCGCCCACTTTCCCTCGCAGCCGAGTGCGGCGGCGCGGCGCGCGGCGAGCTTGAATCCATCGGGATCCTTGAAGTCGCCGAACGGGCCGTCGATCGCGCGGAGCCCGTAGGCGCGACATGCGACGACCATGCGCGAAATGCCGAAGTGCCACTGGTCGCCGGGGTAATCGGGATTCAGCCCGCCGATGTTCGTCGTACGCGCCCGCACGCTCGCGGCGTAGTCCGCCACGCCGAAGTGCATCGCCTCGAGGCGCTTGCTCGACTGCGCGATCGCCTCGACGTTGGCCATGCCGAGCGCGGTCTCGATGAGCACCTCGATGCCGATTTTCTGCGGAAGCTTTTTCGCATCCTCGATCTGCGTCAGCATCGCGTCGACCATGTAGACGTCGGAGGGGACGCCGACCTTCGGAATGAGTACGGTGTCGACGAACTGCCCTGCCTGCTCGATGACGTCCACGACATCGCGATACATGTAATGCGTGTCGATGCCATTGATGCGCACTGACATGGTCTTGCCCCGCGCGCGCCAATCGATGCTCCCGAGCGCCTCGATGATGTTGAGGCGCGCCTGCTCCTTGTCGTTCGGTGCGACGGCATCCTCGAGATCGAGGAAGATGTAGTCCGCCGGACCATCGGCCGCCTTGGAAAACATCTCGGCGCGTGAGCCGGGAACCGCCAGCTCGCTTCGCTGAAGGCGGACGCGAGCCGGCTCGTACCGCGTGAAGCTCATCGAGCAGCTACGGCCGGCTCGCCACGCTTCTCGGCGATCTTCGCCGCGGGTGCAGTGGAGGTCGCGCCGCCCATGCGCCAGTACTCGGATGCCGCGCCGACTCCGCTCCCGGGTACGATCTGCGTCATGCCGACATCGCGCATCGACATCTCCGCGCCTGCGATGGCGCCGAGCAGCATCAGCTCGTTGAGATCGCCGAGATGGCCAATGCGAAAGAGCTTGCCGGCCATCTGCCCGAGCCCGGCACCCAGCGCGAGGTTGTACTTCCTGAACGCGGTCGCGATCACCTGCGCGCCGTCGACGCCGGCGGGCGTCATGATCGCGGAGACCGTGTCGGAGTTCCACTTCGGATCCTTCGCACACAACGCGAGTCCCCACGCCTTGATCGCGGTGCGAACGCCCTCGGCCAGGCGATGGTGGCGCGCGTAGACGTTGTCGAGCCCCTCCTCGAGCAGCATGTCGAGCGATTCACGCAGTCCGTAGAGGAGCGTCAGCGCGGGCGTGTATGGGAAGTAGCCCGTGGCGTTCGCCTTGATCTGATCGCCGAAGTCGAAGAACACGCGCGGAAGCTTCGCGCTCTCGCGGCGCGCGAGTGCCTTCTGGCTCGCGGCGATCAGGCCGAGGCCGGCCGGGAGCATGAAGCCCTTCTGCGATCCGGTGATCGCGAGGTCCACGCCCCACTCGTCCATTCGGAATTCGAGGCTGCCCACGGAGCTCACTCCATCGACGTAGAACAGCGCGGGGTGCTTCGCGTTGTCGATCGCCTTGCGCACTGCGGCGATGTTGCTCGTGACGCCGGTCGCGGTCTCATTGTGCACGACGAGCACGCCCTTGTACTCGTGCTTCGTGTCGGCGCGAAGCTTCTCCTCGATCTTCTCGGGCGACGCGCCCTCGCCCCACGGGATTTCGATGATGTCGACCTGCAGTCCAAGCCGCTGCGCGCAATCGATGAAGAGATGGCTGAATTGGCCGTAGCGCGCGGCAAGCACCTTGTCGCCGGGGCTGCACGTGTTGACGAGCGCCGCCTCCCACATGCCGGTGCCCGTGGCCGCGAAGACAAACGGCTGTCCTTCGGTGGTGCGGAAGACCTTTTTCAGGTCGGGGAAAATGCTGAGCGGCAGCTTCGGAAAGACCGGAGAGCGGTGGTCCTCCATCGCCCGATGCATCGCATTGAGAACACGGTCGGGAACATTGCTGGGACCTGGAACAAACAGAAAATTTCGACCGGGCATTTGCGACGCTCCAGGGAAAGGTTCGTTCAGTTCGAATTCGAGAACGGATTGTCGCCCTCGCGCGGCGTGCGGGAATACGCAATCTTACGATCGATGAAAACACCGAGCCAACCCCAGTGGGCCGTGATGCCGGCGGGACGTCCGATCGACGCACGCATGGCGCTCGTCCAGCTGTACTGGGCCGCGGTGCGAGCCGTTGCGCCCGGGGCTGCGCTCGCTGATGCGCTCGATCGAATCTCGAAGGAAATCGGCC
>DATHJR010000578.1:0-7141 GCA_035286525.1 Gemmatimonadaceae bacterium
CCCGCGCAGGAAAGAGGAGCTCGCGTCGTACGGCAGGCCGATCAGTGTGGGACGTGCGCTCGCCGGGTCGATGGGCGCCGTGATCAATGCTGAAACCGCGTGAAAGTTCGAAGCCGAGTCTTGCGTCGCATTCTGGAATCGATACCGTAGGCGGGAGGCCGGCGCAATGACTGAGGAAGCCGACGCCCCTGCACGCTTCTCGATGTTGCATCCGTCGCAGCACCGCCATCGACAGGAGACAAGTCATGAAGCTCGGAACATTTCTCACGATCGCATCCGTGATCGCCCTTGCATTCGGCCTGTCGTTCGCGGCGGTGCCGGCGCAGATGCTCACGGTATACGGTATGGCCTCGCACCCAGGAACCACCATACTTGCGCGATTCTTCGGCGCGACGCTCTTCAGCCTCGGGCTGGTGGTCTTCTCCCTGAGGGACGCGCTGGATCCGGTCAGGCACATGGGCTTCGTGCGCGCATCGCTCCTGGGCACCTTCCTCGGGTTGCTCGTCGCCATTCACGGCCAGCGGACCGGCGCGGTGAACGCGCTCGGCTGGTCGTCCGTCGTTATCTACGCGCTACTCTCGCTTGGCTACGCCTACTTCGCGCTCGGGAAAGGTCAGACCACCGCCGAAGCGGGCGGCACTCGCTGACCGCGTCAGGGCACGCCCGCATCCTCGGGCGGCGGCGCGTCAAAGAATGTTCACCGCCCGCGCGGCGAGCAGCGCCACCGTCGTGAACGACATCACCGCCTGCACCATCATCATCAGCTTCGCCCAGCGCGACAGCACCGGCACATCGGTGGGAGAGAACGCGGTGCAGGTGTAGAACGAGAGCGCGAGGTAGTCGACGAACTGGGGGCGCCACGACTCCACCTCCGCCACGGACTTCCCGTCGGTGCCCGGCGCGACGATCGCCATCTGCGGAAAGAGGAAGGCGCCGCGCAGATGCGCCTTCCTGCTGTCGCGAGCGTTTGGGCCGCCGGCATCCAACCGCCAATACCACGCGGCGAAGATGATGACGTTCGTGAGCCACAGGTCTGCCGCGGACTCGAGCAATCGCTTTGCCACCTCCGCGTGCTTCGGCAGTGCGATGATCAGGGTGACGAGCGAGTACAGCATCGCCACGGTCAGCACCACGAGCACGGCATAGCCGAACAGCTTGTTCATCCTGGGCTGATTCAGGACGTGCCCCGCGACCGCGCCGGCAATGAGCGCAACCGCGACGAGGGCGACGATCCACTGAGGAAAAATGCTGAGCGATCGTGGCAGCGCGAACGGCAGCGCCGCGGCGGCAAGCATCGCCAGGGCCACGGGCCAGCGCGGCTCGTGACTGATTGGTGTCTCGTGATTGATCCCTGTCTCGTGATTGATCTGCGTCATGACATATGATAGCGTCCCGGAAGGCGGGCGGCGCGAGCTTTTCATCACGCGGCCGCCGGCATCGTTGCGATGTAATTGTACCGGTCCGCACCGACCCAATCGCCGCCGGAGAGTCCACAGTGCCCGCTCGAAAGTCCGCGCCCGTGATGCATGTCGCGCTCCTCCGCGGGATCAACGTCGGGAAAGCCAAGCGCGTCCCGATGGCCGACCTCCGCACGCTCTGCGAGGAGCTCGGCTACGGCGATGTGAGCACGCTGCTGAACAGCGGCAATCTCATCTTCTCCGCACCGCACGCGGACTCCAGGGCGGCGGCGAGGATCCAGAAGGAGATCGCGTCGCAGATCGGCGTCTCGTGCCGCGTGATCGTGCTCACCGGCACGGAGCTCGATCAGGTCGTCGCCGAAAATCCGTTCGCGGAAGGTGAGACCGATCCATCGCGATTCCTGATCGCGGTGCTCGCGAACGCGGCCGATCGCGCGCGCGTCGCGGCGCTCGCGAAGCAGGATTGGGGAGCGGAGCGCCTCGGCGTCGGCTCCCATGCGGCGTACCTGTGGTGCGCGAACGGCATTCTCGAGAGCCGCGCGCTTCTCGCGGTCGGCAAACTGCTTGGAGACGCAATGACGACCCGAAACTGGGCGACGATCCGGAAGCTCCACGCGCTCACGCGCGGGAGCGCATCCGCGCGCGCATGAAGCATCCCGAAAGCGAGCACGCGCCGCGGGTGAACGTTCTCGCGGTGTGTGGCAGTCTCCGCGCTTCGTCGAAGAACAGGTCGCTGCTCGAGGCCGCGCAGCTCCTCGCTCCGCCGGATGTCGCGATCACGTTCGACTGGTCGCTCGCCACGCTCCCGCACTACAACCCCGACCTCGATACGCTCGATGCGCGCACTCTGCCCGCCGCCGCGGCGGAGTGGAGAGCCCGCGTCGCCGGTGCGAATGGGCTACTGATCTCGAGCCCCGAGTACGCGCACGGAATTCCGGGCGTGCTCAAGAACGCGCTCGACTGGCTCGTCAGCAGCACCGATTTCCCAGGGAAGCCGGTGGCGCTCCTGTGCGCATCCGCGATGTCGGAGTTTGCGCCAGCGCAGCTGCACGAGATTCTCGTGACGATGAACGCGCACTTCGTGAGCGAGTCATCGCTCGTCATCCCCGTTCCGGGCGCGGGCGCCAGCGCGAGCGCGATCGCCGAGGATCCCACGCTCGCACCGATGCTGCGCGCCGTGCTCGCGGCGTTCATCAGCGCGATCGAATCGCGCTAATACCCGTTCGGGAACGCGTGGCTTCAGTAGCCCACCGCTTCTCCGTCCTTTCGCGGATCGGATCCCGCCGCGTAGCCTTGCGTCAGGCGGATGATCGCCTGCGCGCCTCCCATCATCGCGCCCGTCCCCTCGGAGACGACATGTCCCATCGATGTCAGCGCGGCACGCACGCTGTCGGAGATGGGACCCTCGAGCGCGACGTGCATGCCTTCCGTATGACGAAAGCGCGCCGCGTCGATCGCCTGCTGAATGTCCATCCCGAACACGAACAGATTCAGGAGTAGCTGCGCGTGTCCTTGCGCTTGCATCGCGCCGCCCATCAGCCCGAAGCTCATGTACGGTGTATCCGAGCGTACGTCGCCTGCGGGACTCGCGCCCGGCTTCGAGACAAAGCCCGGAATGAGCGTGTGGAACGGACGCTTGCCCGGCGCCACGGTGTTCGGCAGTCCCGGCTCGAGCGTGAACCCGGCGCCGCGATTATGCAGCGCGAAGCCAGTGCCCGGCACGACGACGCCGGAGCCAAACTCGGAGTACAAGCTGTTGATGAACGACACCATGTTGCCGGCGCTGTCCGCCGTGGTGAGGTAGATCGTTTCGCTCGCGGTCATTGCCGGTCCCGGATCGACGCGCGCGGCCGCATGCGCTTCGTCGAGATGACTGCGACGCTCGGCAATGAACTTGTCGGAGAGCATCCGCTCCGGCGGCATGTCGAGATGATCCGCGTCACCGACGTATCGGGCGAGATCTGCGTACGCCAGCTTCTTCGCCTCGATGAGATGATGCAGATACGGCGCTGAGTTGAGCCCCATCGCCTTGAGATCGTAGGGCTCGAGGATCTTCAGCATCTCCAGCGTCGCGATGCCCTGATTGTTCGGCGGCAGCTCCCAAATGCGGTAGCCTTTGAACACGACGGAGATCGGCGTCACCCAGGTGGGCTTGTTGGCCCTGAGATCCTCCAGCGTGAGAAAGCCGCCGAGCTCGTGCACGCGCTTCACGATGCGCTCTCCGAGCGCACCTCCGTACATCACTTTGGTGCCGCCGGAAGAGATCTCGCGAAGCGTGCGGGCGTAATCTGGGTTTCTGAACCATTCGCCGGTCGCCGGAGCGTGGCCGCTCGGCATGAACGTCGCCTTTGCCGCCGAGTCGAGCACGAGCGTCGTTTCCGCGTCCTTCCAGTCTCGGGAGATGATCGGCGTGACCGGGTAGCCCTCCTCGGCGTATCGAATCGCGGGGGCGAGCGCTCGAGCGAGCGAGATGGTGCCGTACTTCCTCAGCAGCTCATCCCATCCCGCGAGCGCGCCGGGCACCGTCACCGTCTCCGCTCCGCGCGCGAGCATCTGCTTCCGCCCGCGACCGAGCAGCGTCTCGCGAGTCATGAGCGCCCCGGCGCGCCCGCTGGCGTTGATTGCGACCAGCCGATGCTCCTTCGCGACCCACACCGTCGCGAACATGTCCCCGCCGATACCCGTCATCATCGGCTCGGTCACGGAGAGCACGGCCGCCGCGGTGACAGCCGCATCGATGGCGTTGCCGCCGGATCGCAGCACGGCCAGCCCAGCCGAGCTGGCGAGCGGTTGACTGGTGGCGACAATGCCGTGCGGTGCGTAGACGACCGAACGTCCGGCAGCAGAGAGCGGACGCTGCGCCGCAGCGAGAGTAGGGATCGCCAGAGCGAACAATGCGACGAGTAGAGCGTGCGGCTTCTGCATCAATCGGTTCCTCGAGTGAGTGGATCTCGAGAGGAACATCGTCAGTGTCACTGGCTTTCGCCACCGAGGGGCGCCAGCTGACGGGTCGCACCGAATGCATCGCAGAGCCAATCTGCGGCTTCGCGAACGTTCGGGTACGCGAGCACCGGAATGACGGCGCTCGCGGGAATGGAGCGGTTCGATTTCATCGACACAGTGTGCGCTTACCCAGCGCACCGTTCAAGCCGCCCGTCTGACCCCGAGTGCAACCGGCTGCGCGCGATCAACCAGTCGATGCAGGCCGATGAGATGAAGGAGAATGGAGAACGGCACTGCGATAGTCGGAATGAGAACGAGCGGCAACGTGATGATCCCGGCGTTTGGAGCTCCGAGCGCCGGCAGATGCAGCGATCCGGGCGTCGTCAGCACGCCCATGGTGACCGCAACCACAAGGTCCGCGATTCCGAGCACGTTCCACCGGATTGCCGTTTCGCGCGCACGCGGAGCGCCGTCTCTGACGCGCGCCGCCACGAATGGCGCGGTCAGCCCGATGGCAACATCTCCAATGCCGGCCGGCAGCGCGAACGCGCCCGGCAATGCCCCGAGCATCCATTCCACGAGAAACACGACGCCAAGCGCGCGATAGAACTGCAGGCCGATCATCCGGTGGAGCGGAATCTGATCGACCACCGCGCGCGCCGAACCCAGCGTGAGATATCCGAGGTATCCTGCCACCAAGGGAATCAGGGCCCAGGCGATAGGCGGAAACGAGCTGTTGCCGGAACCAGCGAAAAATCCGCGAGCGGACAGCGTGAAAGCGAGGACGAGCCAGAGTGCGACCGCCACGAAGCTCGGAGCGATCAACGCTCGAGCCGAGCGGCGCGCGACTCTCTGAAATGCGAGCCACGCGACGACGGGGATTGCGATGTTAGTGGCGACGATCGGGAGCGTCATCCAGAGCGGGATCACGGGCTGCATGATGTCCTCCTGCGAAGAGATTTGGAAACGAACGAATGATTGACTAGTATTATCATAGTGACTATGAAATAGCAAGTATGTCGTGCTGGCGTATATATTTCTTGCTGGCCCAACCGGTGTCCCCATGGCAAAGACGTACGGACTCGACTGTCCCGTCGCTCGCACCCTCGACCTCATTGGCGATCGCTGGACGATCCTCGTCCTTCGCGATCTCCTGCTGAATCGCACCCGACGCTTTCAGGATTTCTGCGATGCGTTCCCCGGGCTCACGCCCAGCGTGCTCTCGGCGCGGCTCAAGGAGCTCGAGGAGGGCGGGGTGATCGAGAGCCAGATCTACTCCGATCACCCGCCGCGCTCCGAGTATCTGCTCACCGAAAAGGGGCGAAGTCTCGGCCCGATCCTCCGCGCGCTTCGTCAGTGGGGCGAGGCGCACACCGCCCCCATCAGCGGGATCGAATCGCGCTAATAGCCGTTCGGGAACGCGTGGCCTCCCGGCTCGTCGCGCACGCTCATGTACGCGATCCGGTACGGCCCCATCTCCTCGGTGACCACGATGTGCGTGTCGCCCTCGGCGATCGACCAGTGCGGCACGCCTGCCGGAGCGGACGCGGTGTCACCGGCCGCCAGCACCGCGGATTTCCTGAGATCGATCTTCCTGCCGACGCCCACCCGCAGCGCCCCGCTCTTCACCGCCACGTGCTCGCGCGATGGATTCGTGTGCGGCGGGAGCGTGTACTTGTCGGGCATCGCGAACTCGATCGAGAACTCGCCCGGCTCGAACGGGTTGCCGCTCACGACCGCGATCATCGCGCCGCCGGGGAGAATCGATGGCACGGGAATCCACTCGAGATGCTCCGGAGCTACGGCCTGTGCCCGGGCGACGGCGGGGATCAGGAGGAGTGCGGCCGCAAGGCTCGCACTGCGCGCGATGGAGCGCTTCCGGAATCTCGAATTCACCACACGGCCATCGAAACTGGTGACACCGGCAAAAGAGGCGCGAGCCGGAATCGAACCGGCGAATAGCGGTTTTGCAGACCGCTGCCTTACCACTTGGCTACCGCGCCATAAGGTCCGTAACCTAGTGTTTCGCTTGAGCTTCCTCAAGCTTCCTGACGTCACACACATCCCCGATCACTCATATCGAACGAATCGTGGTGCTGGATTGCATCCCTATACTTTCTCCTCACGCCGACACCATATTCACGCTCGCTGATTGCGTTCACCAGCGCCCGACACCTCCCCGCGCAAGTAGGACTTTCTCTCGCAATCGCTTGGAAGTTTCCTCCGCTCTCAATCATCCGTTGCCTAGCCAGGCATGACCGAAGCGCCAGTGCGCCCCGACCCGGTGGACGTCTGCATCGTCGGTAGCGGCCCGGCGGGAGCTATGCTCGGAGCCGCCCTCGTGCGCAGCGGAATCAGCGTTGCTGTGCTGGAATCCGGACCTCGCTATCCGTTTGCCCTTCGACCACAAGCTCAACGCGACTATCTGCGGGGCATCGATCCCTGGGTGAGGAAGCCGGAAGGCCTCGACGTGTATTCGAGCGTGGGTGCTCTCGACTACCAGCTCAACACCATGCGAGTGCGGGGCGTCGGAGGCACCTCGCTCCACTGGCAGGCGGAAACGCCACGGCTGCACGCGAACGACTTCCGAATGCGAAGCACCTATGGACTCGCCGAGGACTGGCCGATTGACTATCCAGAGCTCGAGCCTTACTACGTGCGCGCGGAACACGAGTTGGGAGTGGCAGGCGGAGCGGATCCTTTCGCCTCGCCCCGCAGCGCAGCCTATCCGCTACCGCCGCTTCCCTACAACTACATGGACCAGTTGCTGATGAAGGCAG
>DATHJR010000579.1:0-12230 GCA_035286525.1 Gemmatimonadaceae bacterium
ATGGTCAAGATCGTCCGCGACGCCTTCGGCTTCAAACACGCATCGATGACGACGATCCACAGCTACACCAACGACCAGAACATTCTCGATCTTCCGCACAAGGATCTGCGTCGCGCGCGCGCGGCCGCGCTCTCGCAGATCCCGACCACCACGGGCGCCGCGAAGGCGACTGGGCTCGTGATTCCGGAAGTGAAGGGGAAGATCGACGGCATCTCGGTGCGCGTGCCGACGCCCGACGTCTCGTTCACCGATCTCGTCGTGGAGGTCGAGCGCGCGACGACAATCGAGGCCGTGAATGCCGCCTTCCGCGCGGCGGCGGACGGTCCGCTGAAGGGTCTGGTCGCCGTCTCGGACGAGGAGCTAGTGTCGGTGGACTACACCGGCAACCCGTTCTCGTGCACGCTCGATGCGAAAACGACCAACGTCATCGACGGCACGCTCGTGAAGGTCTGCGGGTGGTACGACAACGAATGGGGATACGCGTCCCGCTGTGTGGACCTGCTGCGCTTCATCGGCGCGCGGCTGTGACCCGAGTCGTGACGCGCGCGGATCGTTCGCGCGATCTCATTGCCTTGCTGGTGCTCGTCGCGGGAGCCGCACTCTACGTCTACGCATGGAACGGCATGCACAATCTCGCGACGAAGCAGATCGTCATCCCGAAGGGCGTTCCCGCCATGCGCTATTTCGACGCGTACTGGCAGATGTTCCGCGTCGCGAAGGTCCTCTTCCTTGCCGGTGCCCTCGCGCTCGTCTGGTCGTTCTGGAGCCACTCCAGGCGCAAAGACACGCCGGCATGAAGCAGAAGAAAACAATACTCGACCTCACCGAATCAGAGGTGCGCGGCAAACGCGCGCTCGTGCGCGTCGACTTCAACGTCCCCATCGAGGGCGACTGCGTCACCGACGACACACGCATTCGAGCGGCGCTTCCCACCATCGAGGCGCTGCTCGCGCGGGGTGCGCGCGTCGTGCTCCTCTCGCATCTCGGACGACCCAAAGGAAAGCCGGACGTGAGGTTTTCGCTCGAGCCCGTCGCGCGACATCTGCAGACGCTGCTCGAGAGCAAGGTCGACTTCGTCGAGACGACGGACAGCGACGAGGCGCTCCGCGCGACCCTCGATGCGAAGCCGGGCACCGTGCTCCTGCTCGAGAACACGCGCTTCCTCGGCGGCGAGGAGAAAAACGAGGAGCGACTCTCGCGCGCGCTCGCGGAGCTCGGCGACTTCTACGTGAACGATGCGTTCGGCGCCGCGCATCGCGCGCACGCGTCGACGGAAGGGGTTGCGCACTACCTGAAGCCCGCGGTCGCCGGGCTGCTGATGAAGCGCGAGCTCGAGTATCTCGGCGAAGCGCTGCACCAGCCGGCGCGGCCATTCGTCGCCATCCTGGGCGGCGCGAAGATTTCCGGGAAGATCGACGTCATCGAGGCGCTGCTGCCAAAGGTCGACACGCTGCTCATCGGCGGCGCGATGGCGTGCACGTTCTTCAAGGCGATGGGGCTCGAAACGGGGAAATCGCTCGTGGAGGCCGATCGCGTCGAGATGGCGAAGGCGCTGCTCGCCCGCGCGGGAGAAAAGATCGTGCTGCCGGAGGATGCGCTCGTCGCCGCGTCGCTCGACGAGGGCGCGTCGGCGAAGGCCGTCGCGCGCGATGCGATTCCGCCTACTCAGGCCATGTTCGACATTGGACCGAACTCCGCGAAGCGCTTTGCCGACGAGGTCGCGCGAGGGAGGACCATTCTCTGGAACGGACCGATGGGCGTCTTCGAGAAGCCACCGTTCGATCGAGGCACGAAGGCGGTCGCGGAGGCTTTGGCGTCCGCCACCGCGCACGGCGCAACGACGATCGTCGGCGGCGGAGATTCCGCTGCCGCGGTCGAGAAGCTCGGGCTCGCCGACAAAATGAGCCACGTCTCCACGGGCGGCGGCGCGTCGCTCGAATTTCTCGAGGGCAAAGAGCTCCCCGGTGTGGCGGCGCTCGATGACAAAGGTGACGCATGAAGAAGCCCGTCTTCGCCGCCAACTGGAAGATGAATTTCGGCCCACAGGAGACGCGAACCTATCTGAAGACTTTTCTCGACGCGTTTCCGAAGTCGGACGATCGCACCGTCATCATCTTCCCGTCGGCGATCTCGCTCGTCGTTGCGGGATTCGCGCTGCGCGATCGTCCCGACATTCTGCTCGGCGTGCAGAACATTCATTGGGAAGAGAAGGGCGCCTTCACCGGAGAGAACTCGGCGTCGATGGCTCGCGACGCGGGCGCGAGCGTCGCGCTGGTCGGCCACTCGGAGCGTCGCCACACCTTCGGCGAGGGCGACGAAATCACCGCGAAGAAGTGCGCCGCCGCTTTCAAGGCGGGGCTCACGGTGGTGCTGTGCGTCGGCGAAAAACTCGAGGAGCGCGACCGGAACACCACGCAGGCCGTCGTGCTGCGCCAGCTCAAGGCGGGGATCAGCCGCCTGAACTCCGCGCAGATTGCGCGGATCGCGATTGCGTACGAGCCCGTCTGGGCGATCGGCACCGGTCGTACCGCGACGCCGGAAGACGCGACCTCGGTTCACACAGCGATTCGTCGCGCGCTCAAGGACTTCGTCGAGCTCAAGAACGTCGAGATCCCGATTCTCTATGGCGGCTCCGTGTCCAAGGAGAACGCGAAATCCCTCTTGAGCGCGCCCGAGGTGGATGGCCTGCTCGTCGGTGGCGCATCGCTCGACCCTCACGTGTGGGCGTCCATTGCGAAGACTTGACCGAGTTACGTAACTGACGTAAACTTGAAGACTTAGCTCTTCTCACCATTATACGGCGATGACGTACACTTTTCTTATCGTCCTGCTCGTTTTGAACAGTCTCGTGCTCATCGCGGCCGTGCTGCTGCAGTCCGGCAAGGGCGGCGGACTATCCGCCAATTTTGGTGGCGCCTCATCGTCGTCCGATTCGTTCGTCGGCACACGTCAGGCAGCGACTCTGTTGACGCGGATCACGTGGTGGGGCGGCGGCATTTTCCTCGTGCTCGCGTACGTGCTGCAGATCATGGGAACGCGCTCGCGCGTCCCGCCCTCGGTGCTCGATCCGCTGTCGCGGCAGAACTCGTCGGCACCCGCCGCGCCAGCGCCGGCGACCAACGCGGCACCCGCGGTGCCGCTCACGCCGATTAATCCGACTCCGAAGGCGCCGGCAGCACCACCGACCAAGACACCGCCGAAGTAGCGCCGTGACGCCCTCGAGCACGAGAGCCGGGTTCCTCCTCCTCGAGGATGGAACCCTTTTTCGCGGCCTGCGCCGCGACGCCGACGTGGAGTGCGTTGCCGAGGTCGTGTTCACGACGAATATGACCGGTTACCAGGAAGTGTTCACCGATCCGTCGTACGGCGATCAGATCGTCGTGATGACGACGCCGATGATCGGCAACTACGGCGTGAATGCCGACGACCCGGAATCGGCGAAACCGCAGGTGGCTGGCGTCGTCGTGCGTGAGCTCTCGAATCATCCCTCCAACTGGCGCGCGAGTGGC
Source organism: Gemmatimonadaceae bacterium (assembly GCA_035286525.1). GTDB lineage: Bacteria > Gemmatimonadota > Gemmatimonadetes > Gemmatimonadales > Gemmatimonadaceae > FEN-1250. The sequence continues at coordinate 3,510 of DATHJR010000579.1, forward strand.
GACCTGCGGAGCTGGTTGCGCGATGCCGAAGTGCCGATCCTCGAGGAAGTTGACACACGGCGTCTCACGCGGCATCTGAGATCGGCGGGCGTGATGCGCGGCGTGATCGGAAACGGTGATACGCCCTCTGCGTCGACCACTGCCGCGCTCGCGGCGTGCCCATCGATGGAGGGACTCGACCTCGCATCGCGCGCGTCGACGCGGGAGCGCTACACGTGGGGCGATGCCGACGCACAGTCGCACATCGTTGCCTACGACTACGGGATCAAGCGCAATATTCTGCGCCTGTTCGAAGAGAATGGGTGCAGGGTGACCGTCGTCCCCGCAGACACGCCGGCGGCGGCCGTGCTCGAGGCAGAGCCCGACGGCGTCTTCCTCGCGAACGGTCCAGGCGATCCGGCGGCTGTCGGCTACGCTCCCGGGATCATCCGCGCGATCGCCGCGAAGCAGGTGCCGATCCTCGGCATTTGCCTCGGACACCAGCTGCTCGGGCTGACCTACGGGGCCCGGACGTCCAAGATGTCGTACGGGCACCGGGGCGGGAATCATCCCGTGCGGGAGCTCGACACCGATCGCGTGTTGATTACCTCCCAGAACCACGGCTTCGCCGTGGTGGGCGACGAACAGGGCATTCCGGGGGCACCGGCCCTCCGGGTCACCCACGTGAATCTCAACGATGGAACCGTAGAGGGGCTCAGGCACCGCGAGCTCCCGATCTTTGCCGTCCAGTACCACCCGGAGGCCGCGCCGGGGCCCCACGACGCGCGTCCCCTCTTCGGCGAGTTCCTGAAGGCGGTCAGATCGGGCGGGGCCGCCAGTGAGCCAAACGCTTGACACACAACGGTTAACGTCATACTTTCGTCGCACGATCGGCCGCGTGGCGATCGCCAACCCGAGGTTACGAATGACCAAAGCCGACCTTGTCGAGCACGTCACGGCGCAGATCTCGAAGACCGCCGGCCCGATGATCTCGAAGAAGGACTGCGCACGCGTCGTCGATGCCTTTCTGGACGCGATCAAGGACGCACTGAAAGAACAGAAGAACATCGAAGTGCGCGGCTTCGGCACATTCAAGATTCGCCAGCGCAAGACGCGCATGGCGAGGAATCCGCGCACTGGCTCGCCCGTGGAAGTTTCCGCGCGACCCGTTCCTGTCTTCAAGCCCAGCAAGGAGTTGCGCGCGCTCGTTGCCGAAGAGGATGAGGCATCCTTCTCGGATTTGCCCGCCTGATTTCTTTCGTAGCCGCTGGCGCCCCGCCTCGTGCACGCACGAGCGGGGCGTCATTCGTTTTCGGCCACTGCTCAGAGCGTGCGGCAATTCGCCTTGTAGCGGCCGCCGCTCCGGTTCAACATTCACTCAATGACCGTAACCGCTTTGCTGTTCGCCTCATACGCCGAAGCACTCGGCAGTGATCGCGTCGAGCTCACGCTCGCCGGGGACAGCACCGTTCGCGATGTCGTCGAGCGGCTGCGCGCGATGCCCGGTGGTGCTTCGCTGCCGGCGACGCCGCTCGTCGCCGTGAATCTCACCTATGCGGGCGCGGACCAGCGCGTCGAGAGCGGAGACGAGGTGGCCATCATTCCGCCCGTGGCCGGCGGATGAGCGTGCGCACCGCGATCGTTCGCCGCGCCGTCGACATCGCGGCGCTGCTCGCCGAGGTCAAGGACATGGCGAACGGCGCGACGGTCGCGTTCCTTGGCCAGGTGCGCGAGGTGAACGACGGGCGGGCCGTCACCGGCATCGAGTACAGCGCATACGGGGAAATGGCGGAGCGTGAGCTCGCCGCGATCGCGAGCGAGTGCGCCGCGACGTTCGGCACCACGCATCTGGTGGTCGAGCATCGACTCGGGGCGCTCGATCTCGGTGAGACGAGCATCGCCATCGTGGTCGCGCACCCGCATCGCGCCGCTGCCTACGACGCGTCACGGTTCGTGATCGAGGAGGTGAAGCGCCGGCTGCCGGTGTGGAAGCGCGAGGGCTACCTCGACGGCACGAGCGAGTGGGTGAATGCGGGCGGCGCCACGCAGGAGCGTCCCGTACAGGAGCAGCAGTCGTGATCGCCGGGTCGATGGACCAGTTCGGACGGCGCATCGAGTACCTGCGGATCTCGGTCACCGATCGCTGTAACTTCCGCTGCGCCTACTGCATGCCGGTGGAGGGGCTGCCGTGGCTGCCGCGCGAGGACATCCTCAGCTACGAAGAGATCACCGAGATCGTGCGGCAGCTCGCGCCGCTCGGGGTGAGCCGGCTGCGCATCACGGGCGGCGAGCCGACGATTCGCCCGCAGCTCTCGACGCTGATCGCGATGCTTCGCGATTTGCCTGGAATTCAAGACATCGCGCTGTCGACCAACGGCGTGAAGCTTCCGGACATGGCCGCTGAGCTGAAGAGTGCGGGGCTCGACCGCGTGAACATGAGCGCCGACAGTCTCCGCCCGGATCGCATCCGCGAGATCGCGCGGCGGTCCATCACATTCTCGCCTATCGATGCGGCGACGGCGGCGGAGCGTGCGGGGTTGGGTCCGGTGAAGATCAACACCGTCGTGATGCGAGGCATCAACGACGACGAGCTCGAGGATTTCGCGCGGCTCACGCTCGAGCATCCATGGCACGTTCGCTTCATCGAGCTGATGCCTGTGGGAGAGATGGCGGAGCTCACGTTCGATCGTGTGATGCCGAGCGATGAGATTCTCGCGCGGCTGTCGAGCATCGCGCCGCTCGTGGCGGATGCTGGCCCTGCGCGCGGCAACGGGCCAGCGGCGTACTATCGCTTCGCGGGCGCGCCGGGGAGCGTCGGTGTGATCACACCGATGAGCCACACGTACTGCGGCGACTGCAACCGCGTGCGACTCACGGCCGATGGGCGGCTGCGCACGTGCCTGTATGGTGAGGAAGAGGTGAACTTCCGCGACGCGTTGCGCGCGGGCGAGGCGCTGGCGCCGCTGTATGGCGCGGCGCTCGCGACGAAACCGCGCGAGCATTCGCTACTGCAGATGAAGGTGGGCGGACTCCGCGCGCTCTCGCAGATCGGGGGCTGAAGCAGGATCGCTAGCGCGCGTCTCGCGCGTCAAGCTCAGCTCGCTTTCACAAAGTTCGTTGCGCGAGTACCCCGCGCCGCGGAACGTGTTTCGCCACCCCACATAAAGTCTCCTTCACCCCGCAGAGACTGCTCTTGGCTCTCGGCCGGTTGACTTCGCATTCCGTTCGCTGCATACGGTGCGGATTAACTGGTCGCTGACACCGCCGTAACGCCGCGCGCACACCCAGTTCGCGCGCCTCTGCGATGCTGTGCCGCGCCCGCCGAGCCGCTGGCGCGCCCTGCCGGCTCGGCCTTTATCGCGCCGGAGGAGGTGAGGGGCCACAGGAGCACCAGTTCCTTCTTTCTCGCCGGATCGGCACTCGATCCGGCCCCCACCAGGCAGTCGCGCTCGTGAGTTTCGTCGAACGCGATCACGGAGAGGCCGCACATGCGTATTCGATTCCGTCGGTACGCGTTTGCCGTTGGCGTATGGCTAGTGCCTGCCACGGCATTCGCACAGCAGGGTACGATATCAGGACGAGTTACGGACAAAGCCACGAACAATCCCGTTCCGAGCGCGATGGTAACCATCGTAGGAACCACTCGAGGTGCGCTCGCGAGTGAGAAAGGCGAATACACGATTCGCGCGGTAGCGCCCGGAGTGATCACGCTTCGCGCCACCCGCATCGGCTACGCCGCGATCACGCAGACCGTGACCGTGCCGGAGAGTGGAACCATTGCCGCGGACTTCGCTCTCACCTCCACGCCATCGAAGCTGGATGAGATCGTCGTGAGCGCGACCGGCGCGGAGGAGACTAAACGCCAGCAGCCGGTGTCGATCGGGACGATCGAGATGGACTCGGTGAATCTCGCGCCCGTGAACAGCTTCTCGGAGCTGCTCACCGCGCGCACGCCGGGTGTGGTCGCGATGTCCGACGGCGGCACGCTTGGCGCGGGCACGCGCATCCGCATCCGCGGATCGAACTCCGTGTCGCTCGATAACGATCCGCTCATCATCATCGACGGCGTGCGTGCGAACGGAAATGAAGGCTCTTCGACGATTGGTGTCGGTGGACAGATTCCTTCGCGCCTCGATGACATCAATCCGGAAGACATCGAGACGATCAACGTCATCAAGGGCCCCGCGGCGTCTTCGCTTTATGGCACAGCAGCCGCGAACGGCGTGGTCCAGATCACGACGAAGCGCGGCTCGGTTGGCAAGCAGCAGTGGAGTGCACACGCGGCGGGCGGGACTGTCTCCAACTACGTCAAATTCCCGAGCAACTACGGCGCGGTCGACGTCGAGGGTGGCGATACCGTTTGGTCGCAAGCGGTTGCCGGCGCACCGTGCGTTACGGTGTTCCAGGCCGAAAACGCGTGCACCTACACGGGGCTGCAGACCTTCAATCCACTCGAAGTGAACAGTCCGTTCATCACAGGTAACACACAGGCGTATGGACTGGCCGTGAGCGGCGGCAGCGAGGCAATGACGTACTATCTGAGCGGTCAGTTCGACAAGGACAAGGGTGTCTACGAGATCAATCAGCTGCGCCACGCAACGCTGCGCGCCAATGCCACGGCACATCTCGGTCCGAAATTCGACCTCACGGTGAACAGCTCGTACGGCCAGAATCGTCTGCGCCTGCCGCAGAACGACAACAACGTACGCGGCGTCATTCCGTCTGGAATTCTCGGACTCGTGTACGACGATTCGGTCAATCATGGATTCGCGTTCCAGCAACCGGCGAACATCTTCGCCATCAATAGCCAGCAGAACACCGAGCGCTACACCGGCTCTGCAACGGGCACCTGGCGGCCACTGACATGGCTGAGTGCGAACATCGTAACAGGCTTGGACTTTTCCAATCGCATCGACCAAGAGTTGATCCCGACCTATCTCGACAACGGCATCACCAGCCGTTTCGCCGATGACTCACTGGGCAATCGTACATCTAATCCATTCCAGACGTTCATCTACACGTTGAATGGAAGTGCGACGGCAACCTACGGAATCCGCCCGGGACTCTCCGGCTCCACCACCGTGGGAGCGCAGTACACGCAGGATTATTCGCACGGCACTTTCGCCTTCGGCAAGGTGCTGGCACCCGGAACGGGCTCGCTCGCCGGAGCGACGCAGGCCTTCGCGGTAAGCGAGTCCACGACCCAGGACATCATTCTGGGCGCCTTCGGCCAGGAGCAGATCAACTGGCGGGACAAGGTCTACGTGAGCGGAACGCTGCGAGCTGATAAAAACAATGCTTTCGGCCGGAACTTCAAATCCATCGTTTACCCGGGCGGCGGCATTTCCTGGGTGATCGGTAACGAGGACTTCTTCCCGAAGCAAAAGTTCATCTCCCAGACGCGTCTGCGTGCAGCGTACGGTCAGTCGGGACAACAGCCGGGCTTCCGCGATGCTGTCGCCTTCTATTCGCCCGTCGCCGTTCACGTCGGAAGTGAGGACGTGGCGTCCTTCACTGCAGGAAATTTGGGTAATCCGAATCTCAAGCCCGAGCGGACCGCCGAGAGCGAGCTTGGATTCGAAACAAATCTCTGGAAGGACATCTTCAATTTCGATTTCACTTATTACAACAAGAAGACAAGCGACGCGCTCATCAAACGGCAGCTCGCGCCTTCGAACGGAGTTCAGCAACTCTTCTTCCAGAACATCGGCAAGGTGCAAAACAAGGGTGTTGAGATGTCCCTCACGGGCACGCCCCTCAAAGGCAAGACTGTCGGATGGGACTTCACCATCGCAGGCTCGCACAACGACAACAAGGTGCTCAAGCTCGGAGTGCCTCCGATCATCTTCAACGATCAACGCCACCAGAATGGCTACCCTCTCGGTGGTTATTGGGCGGTTCCCTACACGTTCAAGGACACCAACGGCGACGGCGCGATCACAATGGACGAGCTGACGCTCGGAGACACGGCCGTGTATCTCGGTTCACCGTTCCCAAGTTGGGACCTCACGTTTGGATCCGGCATCACGCTGTTCAGGTACGTTCGCGTTGCAGCTCTGGTAAACCGCCGCACTGGGAACAAGCTGGAGAACAACACGGGAGTCTTCCGTTGTTTGTTGCTCATCTGTCAGGAATTGAATCAGAGCATCGATCCCACCGTGAAGAAGACTTCATCGTTGGCAGATCAGGCAGCGGCGAACGCGGCGTTGGGCGGAACTGCGGCCGGTTACATCCAGGACGGAAGCTTCTGGAAGATTCGAGAGGTCTCTCTCACGTTCTCGGCACCCGACCAGTGGGCGCATCGCATGGGCGTGGGGGGAGTGAGCCTCACGTTCGCGGGGCGCAATCTCGGCACGTGGACCAAGTACAAGGGCCTCGATCCCGAGATCAACGAGAATGGTGGCCTGAACTTCAGCACTGATGAATTCCTCGGCCAGCCACCCGTTCGCACATACACAGTGCGGATGGACGTGCGCTGGTAATCGGCGACCACAACCAGAGCGAGATGTCAATCATGCATACGACAAGAGACAACCGCTACGGTCGTCGATTCTGGTTGGTGCTTGCCGCGGGAGCTGTTTTTATCTCCGCGTGCAACACCGATCAGTTTCTGAAAGCGACCGATCCCGATAACACGCCGCCCGGCGCGCTCAAGGGAGCATCATCCTTGCCCGGCTACCGTGCAAGCGCCATCGGAGACTTCGGACTGGCGTTCGATGGCAATGCACTAAATCCAGACGGCAATGAGTACGAAGGACTCGTCAACATGTCGGGACTTCTGACCGACGAGCTCCAGAACACGGAAACATTTCCCACACGAACCGAAGTCGATCGTCGACATACGCAGGTATCGAATGCCACAATGCGAGACATCTGGTTCAACGCACATCTGGCTCGCGTCTCGGCGCAGCGCGCGGCCGGGGCGTTCGCGGCGTTTGGACCGGACGATCCGGGTCGATCGGAGGTCGAGAGCCTCCAGGCCTATGCCATTCTTCTTCTGGCGGAGGACTTCTGCTCGGGGGTGCCGCTGTCGAACGTCGACACCGCTACCGCACAGGTGCAGTATGGAGATCCGATGACCACGCAGGCGCTTCTGCAGGTGGCCAATGACACGTTTACGCTCGCCGGGAGTCTTGCGTCGGCGGACCTGGATCGCCAGTACCTGGCCGCCGTGGGCAAAGCGCGCACTCTTCAGTCGCAGGGTCGATCGCATCTTGCCGAGGCTGCGAGTCTTGTGGCGGCTGTGCCTACGACCTGGACGTACAAGGTCCTGCATTCGAGGAATTCGCAGCGCCAATGGAACGGCGTTTACGAGTTCATGTGGCTCGAGGGCAGGTGGGTAGAGTCCAACGTCGAGGGATTGAACGGCTTGCCATATCGTGATGACCCGCGCAACCCCACTCTTTTTGCTGCCGGAGGAACGTTCGACCAGAAAGACGACTTCTACGGAACGCTCAGGTACGCAGCACCGGATTCGTCGACGGTTCTCGCAAGCGGGATAGAGGCGCGTTTGATCGAAGCCGAAGCAGCCCTGCAGTCAAACGACGTCGTCACATTCCTGGCCAAGCTCAACGAACTTCGGGCCACGAGCGGCCCCGCAGGGCTTGCACCGTTATCTGATCCAGGCACTGTAACAGCACGAGAGAATTTGCTCTTTAGCGAGCGCGGACAGTGGCTGTATCTCACCGCGCATCGCCTGGGCGATCTTCGCAGACTGGCGCGGTCGACGGCGAATGATGGTTACGGACGCGACCCTGAGACCGTGTTCCCGACGGGCACGTGGTTCCGCGCTGGACTCTATGGTACGGACACTAACTTCCCTATTCCAATCGAGGAGTTGAATAATCCGCAGGTGCCGGGTCCTGCTCCGAACACCTGTCTCAATCGCGATCCGTAACGGGGATCACGCATCAGACGTAAAGCAAATGAGGGAGGCGGAACATTCCGCCTCCCTCATTTGCATACACCGCCAACTGATTACACACCCGATCGGCTCTTGCTGTGAATCAGGATCACACCGGCATTCGAGTTCGTGCCGAAGTACGCCGTGGCTTCGATCGATCCCATCTCCTCGATGTTGTCGATATCGGCGGCGCCGATCTGGCGCAGCGCCTTAATGTCCGACAACGGAACGCCATCGATGTAGACCACGGGATCGTCCCGCAGGTACAGGCTCCCGTGCCCGCGGCGAGGGTGCAGGCGTTCCGGCTGCCCGTCGTACGATTCCGTGGCGCGCGCCGTCGTGCTCAAGCGCTTTAGAACCTCCCAGGCGTCGGTTGCGCCTGACCGCTCGATCGCCTCTGCGGTGATCACGTGCGCATGGTAGGCCTGATCGTGCGGCGCAGCGGTGGTGCCTCCGCCTGTCTTGCAGCCAACGGCGACGCAAAGCGGAACCACCACCAGCATGCGGCGCCACAATGACACGGCCATATGGACCTCCGTGTGCGGCGCGATCGCGCCGACTCCCGAATCTGGATTCCGCGCAGCGAATCGTCAATTCACACACACTAATCCGCGCGTTGTAACCATTACGAAAGGGGTAACGCTCCGATATCTTTCGCCCTGGATATCTCACTGAGGATTTCGACGCGGATGCTGAACAAGATCACGGTTGTCGGGGCGGGGAATGTCGGTGCGACCACGGCGCAGCGGCTCGCGGAAAAAGAGTTGGCGCGACAGGTGGTGCTGGTGGACGTGATCGAGGGCGTGCCGCAGGGCAAAGGGCTGGATATCTGGGAATCC